>JAUZRX010000059.1 GCA_030949985.1 Acidobacteriota bacterium | reverse complement strand
ATTTCTACGGCAAGATCCACTATGGCCTCTACGGGGCCCGCACCACCCTGGAGCAGTTGCGCCTGGACACCAGCGATGCCCGTGACCACCTCCGCGAGCTGCTGGAACAGGCACCGGCACTGCGCAACCGCCTGCTGGAGTTCGAGGAGCAGGCCCTGGCCCCACCGCCCACCGTCCTGCACAGCCTCTGGCGCCTGCTCACCATCACCCCGCGCACCGCCTGGCTACGTTTCAGCAGCGGTTTCACCCTGCGGCCCACGGTGCGGCTACTGGCCCGGACCCGCGGTTGGGACCGCAGACAGACCCGGCAGGCACAACGCGAAGCGAAGCGCTACCTGGCGGCCTACCTGGCGGCGGTCCGCAAGCTGGTCCAGCAACGCTTCTTCGAGCGCCTGTTCGGCCTCTGGCATGTGCTGCACGTACCGCTGTTCATCATGCTGGTGCTGACCGCGACGGTCCACGTCATCGCCGTCCACATGTACTGATGAGGAGAGATGGAGATGCTCCGACAGCGAGGCCGGTGCCCGGCACGCCACGATACCCTTGGCGGTCGCCGCGGCCCGCCCGGCGACGATGGTCTGTCACACTGCTGGTGCTGCTCTCCCTCGCCATGACGGGCACTCCCGGCCATGCCGCCGAGCGGCGTCTCGAGCGTCTGCTCATGCCCGGGCCCCTGGTGCAGGGACACGCCCGCTACGAGGACGAGTGCGAGCGCTGTCACCAGCCCTTTCGCAAGGTGAAGCAGAGCCGGCTGTGCCGCGACTGTCACGACGAGGTGGACCGTGACATCCGCAGCGGGGAAGGCTTCCACGGCCGAATCCGGGATATCGGGAGGACCGAATGCCGCCACTGCCACACTGACCACAAGGGCCGCAGGGCGGACATCCTGCTGCTGGACGAGACCACCTTCGACCATGCCGGGACCGACTTCCCCCTCGAGGGTGCCCACCGCAAGCTGGAGTGCCTCGCCTGCCACCGGGCCGGACACAAGTTCCGCGAGGCACCGCACGCGTGCCACGACTGCCATCGGGAGGACGACGTACACCGGGGTCGACTGGGCCGGCAATGCCAGAAGTGTCACGACACCGGCACCTGGAAGGAGCACCGCTTCGATCACGCCAATACCCGGTTCCCGCTCCGGCAACGCCATCGCCGGGTCCCCTGCGCCGCCTGCCACCCCGGACAGCGGTACCGCGACCTGCCGACCCGGTGTGTCGGCTGCCACCGCATCAACGATCCCCACGGGGGACGTTACGGCGACAAGTGCCAGGACTGTCACAGTGAACGGGGCTGGAAGCGGGTCCGCTTCGATCACGATCGCGACACCAGGTTCCGGCTCAAGGGGCGCCACAGGAAAGTCGGCTGTGACAG
>JAUZRX010000058.1 GCA_030949985.1 Acidobacteriota bacterium | reverse complement strand
TACCGCACGTCCAAATTGCTCAGATCATCTTTTATCTTGGCAGGCACTGGAAACGGTGAAACGTACCCGGAACCTCTCCGTAAACCCAGGTCCTTGACAGACCCACGGGAAGTGACTTTCCACAGTCGGTAGCTACCAATTGCTGCATAGTACAGGTCTCCTTCGTCATCATAACCCGCAATGAAACGCCTCGACCTGGATGCCTGTTTTTCGCGTTTCGAGGCGCACACCGGGAGCATGCAAGAAGGCGGAAGCGTCGAAAAGGGCCCCTGAACTGAATCGTCTCGGCCGCGAGTTTCCTGCCGCGCAGGCTTCTGGTGCCGTGTGACAATCCATCGTCTTCCTGGCTGCCACGAGTGGAGGGTCGACCCGGACAAACCACGTCGCGAGTACGACAAAGCTGTCCAGCCCTCGGAACTCTGGCAACGAGAGCGGGGCTACCCATAAACGGGACCATGGCGCACCTTCTTCTCCCCCCCCCGGCTCTGCTGTCAACATCCCTGAAGGAGGGAGTTGCGAGAGGCGTGCCGGTTCAGCGGAGACGGGCACTGGGTCTGCCAAAAGAGCAGCCCCTCCGCCAACCCGCTCCGCCGGCGAGACCACCGACGGTGCTATGCTCGGCCCATGCGACTGACCTGCCTGCTGTCCACCGCCTTGGCCGCCGCCGCCGGATTCGTCTGCATCGTGGGCTACGCGCCCCGCCCCCGGGACGGGCGCTGCCGGGCCGTGACGCGACAGGGGGAGCGCTGTCGCAGGCCGGCCCGTCCCGGCCAGCAGACCTGCGCCCAGCACGCCCCCCGTTGAGCCGCCGCCTTCCCGAAGGAGGCGCGCCGATCAGCCGGCGCGGCGGAACACGCAGCTCACCACCGTCTTGTCGTTGCCGCCCATGGAGATCGTCAGCCCGTAGGGACGCTCGTCCAGGTCGAGCTGAGCCTCGCCGGCGCGGCCGGTGAGCTGGCGCCAGATGTCCACCGCCATGCGCACGCCGGTAGCTCCCGTGGGGTGGCCCCAGCCGATCAGGCCGCCGGAGGGGTTGATCGGCGAGGGACCGTCGGGCCGCGTCTTGCCCGCCGCCACGTAGGCCGCCCCTTCACCGTGGGGCGCCAGACCCAGGGCCTCGACCGCCAGGATGCCGGTGATGGTAAAGCAGTCGTGCACTTCGAAGACGCCGATCTGCCGGGCCGTGACGCCGGCCATTTCCATCGCCTCGCTGACCGCCCGGCGGGTGGTGTCGAGCACGGTGAGGTCCTCGGGGGGCGCAGTCAGGTCGGCGGCCACGTGGCCGATGCCCACCAGCTCGATGGCGTCCTCGGCCGCCACGCCGGCCCGGCTCAGTCCCTCCTCCGAGAGCACGGCGACGGCCGCCGCTCCGTCGGAAACCTTCGAGCAGTCCAGCACGTTGATGTGGTCGCAGAAGCCCCGGGGGTTGGGCCGCATCCGCTGGTGGCTGGCGAAGGGATCGGGATCGGCGTTGTGGAACTCCTGGGCCTTGTCGTTGGTGCGCGCCGCGAGGATCGCCTGCTCGTACCAGCGCCCCATGCCCTCCCAGGCCTGCTCGTGCCCGAAGCGCTGCTGGTAGGCCCCGGCCCGCTCGGCGAAGCGGGAGGGGAAGAAATAGGCATGGCCCTGCTTGCGCTCGGAGGCGAAGTGTCCGGCGCCTGCCAGCACGTCGGCCCCGTAGATCGCCTTGACCGTGTTCTGCACTTCCACGCCCAGGGCCAGCACGCCGTCGGCCTGGTCGGCCAGCACGCTGCGCACGGCGGTGGCCAGGGCCAGGCCGCCCGACGCGCAGGCGCCCTCCACCCGCAGGGAGGGCTTGTAGGCCAGGCCCGGGTCCACCACGGAGATCAGCGCCCCCAGGTGCCCCTGCTTGTTGAAGCGGGCGGCCATGAAGTTACCCACAACGGACTCGTCCACCTTGTCGGCCCCCCCGAGCTGGGCGAGTACGCCGCGGCCGGCCTCGGCGATGTAGTGCTCGAGACCCGGGCGGGGCTTTTTGGGGTGGAATTCCTTGCGGCCCGTGCCGAGGGAGACGGTGTAGTCACCACAGGCGAAGTAGACCGGCTTGCGTATCTTTCTCATCGCGAACGCTCCCTCACTTGCAGTAATCGTTGATCGGACCGTAGAGGTGGAAGAAACCCGAGGTCAGCACGCCGTTGACGCCCTCGGCATCGAAAGCCACGCCGTCGTCCACCAGAGCCTGACCGATCTCCCGCGAACGTTGCACGTAGGCCCGGGCCAGCTTCGCCCCCAGGGTGTCCTGGGAGGCGATGGCGGCGAAGTGCGCCTCGAGAGCCGCCTTGCGGTCGGGGGCCCGCAACAGGGCCTTCCAGGGCCGGAAACCTTCGGGAAGGGGCCCGAGGGCCGCGTCCACCTTCGCCGTCCATCCCCCGGGCTCGAGGGGGCGGTACTGCTTCTTCTCCGGATCGTAGACCGCGGTGATCTTTCCCTTCTGGTATTCGAAGAAGCCGGGCTTCTGGGCGCCGCTCGGGTACTGCCCGCCCAGCACGCCGAGGGAGATCATCCGCTCGATGGTGGGGTCGAGCAGGTCCTCGTCCAGGTGCCGATCCATCACCTCTTCGATGAAACGGAAAACGTCGATCCCCACGTAGTCGATGAGCTGAAAAATACCCATCGGCCGCAGCAGCCAGTCCTGGCTGACCCGGTTGACCATGGTCACAGCCTCGACCCAGCCGTACTCGGCGGCCAGGCGCCGGGCCTCGGCCAGACCATGCAGGCCGTCACGGATGAAGTGCCCGTTGCCGATGAAACCCGCCACGTCATGAGAGGGAATCAGGGTCTTGCGCAGCCGCTTGCCTACCGCCTCGGCCACCTCCGCCACCGGGTCGGTGGTGCTCTCGGCGCGGATGATCTCCACCAGTTTCTGCACCGGGGGCGGGTTGTAGAAGTGGAAGCCGATCACCCGGCCGCCGAGCCCCGCCTGCTGGTCGATCAGGCCGATGGGCACGGAGGAGGTGTTGGTGAAGAAGAAGGCGTCGGGACAGAGGTCCTTGAGCCGGGAGAAGACTTTGGCCTTGACTTCCACCTTCTCGACGATGGCCTCGAAGACCAGTTCGGCCCCGCGGCAGGCGGCGATCTCGGTGGTGGGCCAGACGATCGAGCAGACCCGGTCCACGTAGTCGCCGATGATCTGCTCGTTCTCCACCAGGTCGGCCCGGTCGGCATACAGATCGCGCAGACCCACGGCGGTCTTTTCGGCCGTCTTCACCGCCTGGGCCCGGACGTAGTCCTGCAATCCCCGGAGGGCCTTCGGGTCGAGATCGACCGCGTCGAGGCGGAACAGGCGATCCCGGTTCTCCGGCAGCAGGGAGAGCCGCGCCATTTCCTGGGCCAGCAGCAGAGTGATGCCGCTGCCCATCTTGCCCGCGGCCCCCACCACGGCCACGTGGGTGAGCTTCTTGTCGAGGTCCATTGATCTTCTCCTGCGGGGAAAGCGCCTTCCGCGGCGAAGGCGGTGGCGCATCCGTGGTCCAGGTGCTTGCGGTAAGGACTTACGCCCCGATTATCCCGGCCCGACGGGGGTTCGACAAGTCGGCGCCCGGAACGGCCGCCGCCGCTCCGGGCGCAGCCTCCCGGGAGGAGGTAGCCCCGCGCCCCGACCTCGGGCATCATCCGACCATGGGAAGCTTGGTAAAAAGCCGCTGGCTCGCCGGCCTGCTGGCCCTGGCGGTCGTTTCGGCCTCCATGCTCGGCGCCCTACCCCACACCCATCGGCAGCCGGCCCCGGCCGACGCCGGTCAGCACCTGTCCGCCCCGGAGCCGGCGCAGCAGGCCCACCCGGGTTCATGCATCGCCTGCCTGGTCAGCCACGCTCCGTCCCTCGACCCCCAAACGCCCCGCGCCGCCGCGCACCGGGTCGACGGCGTCCGCCTCGAAGCGCCCGCCTCCCCGCCGCAGCCGCTCCGTCCCCTCCGGCTCCCCCAGGGTCGCGCTCCCCCCGCCATCTCCTTGTAGCCCCCCACTGCGCTGCCGGCCGCCGCCGGCAGACGTTTCCCGTTTTCACCCAAGGAGGTGTGCCGTGTTCCGCTGCCCGATCGTCGCCCTAGCCCTGACCGCCTGGATCGTTCCGTGCGCCCCTGCCATCGCCGACGGGGGCCGAGTTCCCGAAGCCGCGACAGAATCCCCGGACTCGAAGGACGAACAGGCGGCTCTCGCCACACTGCGGGAAGAAATCGCCGAACTCCGCCGCCGGCTCGCGGAGGTCTCGGAACAACTCGCCCGGCTCCAGGAAACCGGCCGCCGGGAGGCCCGGGAAACCGAACGGGAGCGCTTGCGGGAGGCGGCGCGGCGCGCGGCCCGGCCATCAGACGCGCCGGAGACGATCAGCCCGGGCGCCACATCCCGAACCCGCAATCTCTCGGCCCTCAATCCTGAACTCTCCATCACCGGGGACATGTTCTACCGGGCCTCCGACAGCACCCGCGACGCCTTCTCCGCCGGACACTGGGAACTCGATCTGCGTTCCGACCTCGACCCGTACTCCAAGCTGCATTTCGTCCTCGGCGTACCGGAGGGGGAGAGTCCGGAACTCGAGGAAGGCTACGTCACCTGGCACCACCTGCCCGGCGGTCTGAGCCTGAGCGCCGGCAAGAGGCGTGCCCAGTTCGGAACGCTCAACCGCTTCCACGCTCACGCCCTCGACCAGTCCACCTACCCCTGGGCCCTGGACACCGCCTTCGGGGAAGAAGGCCTGACGGGCACCGGCCTGTTCCTCCACTGGCTGATCCCACGCCCCTGGGCCTCGGCCAACGAAGTGAGCCTGGAGGTCTTCAACGCCGACAACGAGTCGGCCTTCGCCGGAGCGGAGTGGGAGCGCCCGGCGTGGCTGCTGCGGCTGAAGAACTACTGGGACCTGGGCGCGGACACCTACCTGGAAGTGGGCCTGAACCATCTCGCCGGGCGGTCCAGCCCCGGCCTTCCCCTGCAGCACACCTTCGACGCCCTGGATATGACCTGGAACTGGTATCCAGCCCATCGCGGACGCTACCGGGAAGTCCTCGTCAGGGGCCTGCTGATGCGCTCCCGGCGCGAACAGGACGCCGCGCCCGCCATCGATTCCTGGAGTGGCTATCTCTACGGACAGGTGCGGCTGTCGGCCCGCTGGATCACCGGCCTGCGTTACGACCGCCTCGACGGCCCGCGTGCCAGCGCCCGGCGTGGCTGGGGCTGGACCCCCTACCTGAGTTGGTGGCAGTCGGAGTTCGTCCGCCTGCGAGCGGAGTGGGCCTACCAGGACGCGGGGCCGGCGGGCGTTCATCGCGAGTTTCGCTTGCAGCTGACCATCGCCGCCGGTCCCCACAAGCACGAAAACTACTGACCGAGAGGAGAGAGAGATGCAACGCCTGGCGACTTGTCTCGCAGTCCTCGCTTCCTTCCCCGGCGCCCATGCCTCCCGGTTGGAAGTCGTCACGACCCTCTCCGACTACGCCGCCATCGCGCGCGAGATCGGCGGAGAGCGTGTCCACGCCCAGGCCATCGTGCCGGGTCATGCCAACGCCCATTTCATCCGCCCCAAGCCGTCCTATGCCCTGATGCTGCGGCGGGCGGACGTCTTCGTCAGCACCGGCCTCGACCTCGAGCTGTGGGCCCCCGTCCTGGTCGACAAGGCCGGTAACCGCCGCATCATGGACGGTGCCCCCGGATCCGTCGCCGCGGCCGCCGGCGTCGAGTTGCTGGACAAACCCACGTCGCTCTCCCGGGCGGCCGGCGACGTGCATATCTACGGCAACCCCCACATCCACACCTCTCCGATTCTGGCCAAGGCGATTGCCGGCAACATCGCGGCTGGCCTGTGCCGGGTCGATCCCGGCGCCTGTCCCCGCTACCGGGAAGGCCTGGCCCGGTTTCGCGCCGAGATCGATCGGCGCCTGTACGGCGAAACCCTGCTGGAGTTCCTCGATTCCGCCAGCCTCGACCCCCTCGCAGCCCAGGGCCGATTGCCCGCCTTCCTCGAAGCGCAGGGCCTGTCCGACAAGCTGGGCGGATGGCTCGGCCGGGCCCGCAGCCTGTGGGGCCGCAAACTCGTCTGCTACCACAAGAACTGGATCTACCTGACGACCCTGCTGGGCCTGCAAGTAGTCGACTACGTCGAGCCCAAGCCGGGAATCCCGCCCACCGCCGGTCATGTCTCGCGCCTGATCCGAAAGATCGAGACCGAAAACATCGAGGTGCTGCTGGCCGCCAACTACTTCGAAAAACGCAAGCCGGAACAGATCGCGGCGAAGACCGGCATCCACCCCGTCATCGTTCCTCTCTCGGTGGGAGGCGCGCCGGGGGCGGACACCTACTTCGACCTGGTGGACTTGTGGATCGAGAGCCTGGTCGCCGCCTGGAACGGGGAGGGCCGATGACCGAAATGCTGAGCTTCATGGCCGCTCCCCTCGCCGCCTGCCTCGTGCTGGTGGGCATCCACACCTACTTCGGGGTGCACATCATCGAGCGTCGCGTGCTCTTCGTCGACCTGGCCGTCGCCCAGTTCGCCGCTCTCGGCGCCGTCGTGGGCTTCGCCCTGGGGCATCACGGCGGCGAAGCCGGATCGACCCTCTACTCGATGGGCTTCGCTTTCCTCGCGGCGGCTTTCTTCGCTCTCAGCCGCGAGCGAAAAGAACGCATCCCCCAGGAGGCCTTGATCGGCATCGCCTTCGTCGTCGCCTCGGCACTGGCCATCGTGGTCGCCGACCGCGCCCCGGAAGGAGCCGAACACATCAAGGAAACCCTCTCGGGCAGCCTGCTTTGGGTGACCTGGCCCACGGTGCTCAAGGACCTGGCGATCTACTCCATCGTGGGGGCGTGTCATTGGCTGCTGCGCCGGCGGTTCATGCTGATCTCCCGTGATCCCGCCGAGGCCTGGCGCCGGGGCTGGCGGGTCCGCGGGTGGGACTTTCTTTTCTACCTCTCCTTCGGCGTGATCATCACCTTCTCCGTGGAGATCGGCGGTGTGCTGATGGTCTTCAGCTACCTGGTGATTCCCGCCTGCATCGCGATCCTCTTCGCCGAACGGATGCTGCCCCGCCTGCTGATCGGCTGGACCGCCGGCGTGGCGGGCTCCATCCTCGGCCTGGGGATCTCCTTCCATTGGGATTTTCCGACGGGTCCCGCTATCGTCGTGGTTCTCGGCGCGATGCTGGGTGGGGCCTGGATGCTGACGGCCTTCCGGAGCGAAACGCGACCAGCCTCGCCCTGAACACCAAGGAAAGGACGTCGACTCCATGGGTTCTTCCCCGGCGCGGGTCCAGGGTGTGATCTTCGCTCTGGCGGCCTACCTCTGGTGGGGCCTGGTGCCGGTCTATTTCAAGGCCGTCCACCACGTCCCTCCCCTCGAGGTGCTGGCTCACCGGGTGGCCTGGTGCGTGCTGCTTCTGCTGGGCTGGATGCTGGTCACCGCCCGGGCGGCGGGCTTACCCTTCACCTGGCCCCGTCGCCCGTCGCCGACCGTCTTCATCACCACCACCCTGATCGCCACCAACTGGCTGATCTTCATCTGGGCGGTGTTCAACGACCAGGTGCTGCAAGCCAGCCTCGGTTATTTCATCAATCCCCTGCTGAGCGTGTTGCTCGGACGTTTCGTCCTGGGCGAGCACCTCCGACCGCTGCAGTGGAGCGCGGTGGGCGTCGCCACCGGGGCGGTGACCCTGCTCACCGTCGCCCGCGGAGAACTGCCGGCGGTGGCCCTGGTGCTGGCCGGCTCCTTCGCCCTCTACGGCCTGCTGCGCAAGCGATCGCGCCTGGAGGCGACCGAGGGCCTGCTGCTCGAGACGCTGCTCCTGCTGCCCGCGGCCCTGGGCTACCTGGTGGTGATGGGCCTGCGCGGCGAGCTGGCCTTTCTGCACGTGGACCGGAGCACCGACCTGCTCCTGCTGGCCGCCGGTCCGGTCACCGCGCTGCCCTTGCTGTGGTACGTGGCCGGGGCACGCCGCCTGCGGCTGGCCACCATGGGCCTGCTGCAGTACCTGGCGCCGTCGCTGCACTTCGCGCTGGCGGTGCTGGTCTACGGAGAGCAGGCCCGTGGCGCGGAGATCATCGCCTTCGGCGGCGTCTGGTGCGCTCTGCTCCTCTACAACCTCGATGTCCTTCGTTCCCGGCGGACGACCGCGGGAGATCCCGCAACCCGCTGATCCGGCCTCTTCCACGGAAGCGTGTGCGGGACGTCAAGGCTCAGAGGTGCTCGAGCGCCCAGGGCCACGCTTCGAGTCCACCGTCGAGCAGGGTGACGTCGGTGAAACCGCGGTCGACGAGGATCAGCGCCGCCTCGTAACTCTTGAGCCCGGTTCGGGAGACGAGCACGATGAGCCGATCCTCCGGTAATTCGTGGAGCCGGCCGCGCAGGGAGCCCAGCGGGATGTTCACGCTGCCCGGCAGGCGCTTGGCCTCGAACGCCGAGGGCAGGCGCACATCGAGCACGTAGGGCGGTTCGGGGGACTGGAGTCGCCGGCGCATGGCCGCCGCGGAAATCCCCGTAAACAGCCCATCGAGCTTGTTGCGGATGATGTTGCCCGCCGCCAGCAGACTGTCGATGGCCAGGCCGTAGGGCGGAGCGAAGCAGAGATCGAGGTGGGAGAGCCGGTCCACACTCATCTCCGCCGTCAGCGCCACCGCGGCCACGTCGACCCGCTTGGCCACGTCGCCCCGCCCGATACCCTGCACACCGAGCAGTTTCCGGCTGGCGCGGTCCGCGACCACCTTGAGCAGAATCGGCCGGGCCGTGGGAATGTAGTGAGCGCAGTCCAGGCTGGGCACGATCGCCGTGACGGGGTCGAAACCGGCCTCGATCGCCTGGCGCTCCCCCAGCCCGGTGCGGGCCACGGTCTGATCGAAAATCTTGATCACCGTGCTGCCCACCACGCCCTCGAAACGATCGTCTCCGCCGCACAGGTTGATCGCCGCCACCCGCGCCTGCTTGAGAGCCGTCGATCCCATGGGGATCCAGGTCCGCTCACCGGTCACCAGGTGGCGCTGTTCGGCACAATCGCCCACGGCGTAGATCCGCGGATCGGAGGTGAGCTGCCGCTCGTCCACGGCCACCGCTCCGGTGGGGCCCAGTTCCAGGCCGGCCTGGAGAGCAAGTTCCACGTTGGGCCGCACTCCCGCGGCGAGGATCACGAAGTCGCAGGCCAGTACCCGGCCGTCATCGAGCACGACCCGCTGGACCCGGCCGTCCCCTTCCAGCCGCAGCACCTCCCGTCCGGTGGCGATCTTCACACCGCTGGCCGACAGCCGGCGCTCGAGCAACAGGGCCAGGTCCGGGTCGATCAGCCCCATCACCCGCTCTTGCTTTTCCACCAGGCTGACCCGGGCGCCGGTGACTGCCACCGACTCTGTGATCTCCGAGCCCAGCAGCCCCGCACCGACGATGACCACGTCCTTCGCCGCGCCCGAACGCAACTCTTCCTTGATCGCTTCGGCGCTCTCCACACCATGGAGGGTGTAGACACCGGCGAGATCCACGCCTTCGATCTTCGGAATCACCGGTGACGCCCCGGTGGCCAGCACCAGCACGTCGTAGGACAGCCAGCGGCGGCGACCGTCCACCAGCGAACGCACCCGCACCTTGCGCTTCGGCCGGTCGATCTCCAGGGCCTCGGTCAGGTCCAGGGTGCGCACGTTACGCAGGTCGTGAAAGAGCGCCGAATCCCGTTCTTCCCCCAGGGGCGTGCTGATCAGATCCCGCTGCCGTGCCACGACCCCCGAGATGTAGTAGGGCAACCCGCAGCCCGCGTATGACAGGGCCCGACCCCGCTCGACGACGGTGACATCGGCGTCCGGATCCAGCCGCATCACCTTGGCCGCCACCTTGGAGCCCGCGGCGACACCGCCGACCACCACGACCCGCCGGCTGACGGGCCGGGCGGCGGTCCAGGTCGCCGCCTTTTCGGCCGTGCGGGCCTGTCCGCCGGCCGCGTCGCCCTGGGCGCATTCCGGGCAGCGCTCGAGACGCAGCACCGCCCGCGTCCCGCCGCCCTCGGCAGTCTCCAGCGCCAGGCTGCCCCCGAGCCTTTGCGCCGCTCTCCGGGCGAACGCCAGGCCGAGCCCGGAGCCCTCCCGGGTCATCTCCCTGGCATTGGGCGCGCGGAAGAACTCGTCGAAGACCTGCTCCCGCATTTCGGCGGGAATCCCGATACCCGTGTCGGCGACGGCGAATTCCAGTTCCCCGCCTTCGGACCCGGCGCGGCGAATCTCGAAACACACCCGCCCCCCCCGGGGAGTGTACTTGACGGCATTGTCCGCCAGCACGAAAAGGATCTCCTCCACCGCCCCCGGATCACCCCGCACCCAAGCGTCCGCCGGGTCGGCCACCTCCACCTTGTCGCACAGCTCGATCTCCTTTTCCCGGGCCGGCTCGGAGACCCGCTCCCGAACGGATTCCAGGATCGACAGGAGATTGACCGGCGCCAGGCTCTCGGCGGAGAGATCTTCCAGGCTGCGCAGGCGCATCAGGTCCGCCACCAGGTGGATGCCGTCGCCGCAGCTCGCCACGGCCTTTTCGAGGAGTTGGCGCTGGCGGGGATCGACAGGTCCGACGAAGCCGCCGATCACGGTGCTCAGCAGGGTCTGGATCGAGTTGAGGGGCGAGCGCAACTGGTGGGCGGCCAGGGAGGCGAGCCGCAAGAGATCTTCCCGGTCGCGTTCGGGCCCCTCCGACGGGGGCTGGGCGATGTCGTCCATCAGTACAGGGATCCCTCGGGCGGGAAGAGCGCGGGTGAGGCGCCCGACCATTGTACACGCTGCCCCAGGCGCCCCGAAGAGGGTTACAATCCCGCTCCCGGTCCTTCCGAACCGGGCAAAGGAGTTTCGATTGACCAGCGAGAGACCGCCCAAGGGCGTGCTGGGCCTGCGCCGCCTGCTCTGGGACCTGCAACACCGCCGTGAACGCTTCCGCCAGTTGCTGGGCGTCCTGTTCAGCGTTCTGGTCAGCCTTATGGGCCGCCCCCTGCCCGAGGTCTTCTGGTGGGGCGTGGGAGGCGCCGGGCTGGGTATCCTGATTCGCCTGTGGGCCTCCGGCCATGTCAAGAAAGACCGGGAACTGGCCACCGACGGCCCTTACGCCTTCGTCCGCCACCCGCTCTACGTGGGCAACATCCTCATCGGGCTGGGGTTCTGCCTGGCTTCGGGGCTGTGGTGGAGCTACCCCCTGTTCCTCTTCTTCCTGCTGGCCTTCTATCCGCCGGCGATCCGCCAGGAGGACGCCAAGCTCCACGGACTCTTCGGCAACCGCTGGGAACAGTGGTCGCAACGCACCCGGGCCCTGCTGCCGCGGCTGACGCCGTTCGAGCGCTCGGGAGTCGGTCACTGGTCGTTCAACCAATCCCTGAAAGCCAACGGGGAACCGATCATCGCCCTTTTCCTGCTGATCTGGCTCTACGTGCTGTGGTACAAGCTGCAGCTTCCCTGAGCGCGAAGACCTGATGAGCCACCCCGGCCGGAGCGCGGGATCACACCCTCCTCGGACTCTCGACGAAGCCGCGCTCCTGCGCTGGACGGAGGCCAGTGCCGCCGTCGGCGCCAACGTCCTCGGCCGCGGCTACCAGGGCCAGGTCTATCTCTACGCCGACCACGACCCACCCCTGGTGATCAAGGCCGCGCTGGGCCGGGGGCCGGTGGGCTGGGCCCGTCGCTGGATGCTGCGCAACGAATACCGGGCCTACACCCGCCTGGCGGGGCTGCCGGGAGTTCCCCGTTGCCTGGGCCTGGTGCGCGGCCGCCTGCTGCTGCTCTCCCTGGTGCAGGGCGTGCCCTTCCGCGGCGCCGAGATCGTCGATCGACGACAATTCTTCCAGGAACTCCAAGAGCTGATCGAAACCCTGCACAGCCGCCAGGTAGCCCATGGGGACTTGAAAAAGAAAGACAACCTGCTGGTGGTCGACAGCCGGCACCCGGTGATCATCGACTTCGGCGCCGCGGTGGTTCGACGGCCCGGCATCGCCCCGTTCAACCACTACCTCTTCCGCCTGGCCCGCCGCTTCGACATCAACGCCTGCATCAAACTGCGCCTGGGGCACAATCCCGACGACGCGGCGGCCCAGGCCGAGGGCTATCGACGCACCCTGGTCGAGCGTCTCTCCCGGGCCATCAAACGCTCCTGGCTGCGGCTCAGGGGATGACGCCGGACCGCAGGATCAGGCGGACAGACGATTGAGCAGGGTGATCATCCACCCGATACCCACGTAGGCCCCCAGGGCCGATCCCAGGCTGGCCGCCACGGAGACCAGCAGCACACGGGTGAAGCGATTGCGGTAGAGGCCCCGCAGCGTGCGCGAATCTTCCCGAACGCGCTCGCAGTCCTCCACCGTGGGTCGGCGCAGCCAGGCCTCCACCAACCCCGCCACCATGCCCGCCTGGATCGTCGGATTGAGAGAGGTGATCGGCGAGGCCACGAAAGCGCTGACCGCCGTCAGCAGCCTCGAGCCCGCCAGCAGGCTGAACAGGCCGGCGAACAGGGCGTTGGGCAGCACCCAGGCCACGAGGAGCTGGGAGAGATCCTGCCCCTGGAGCTTGAAGTAGCCCCAGGTGAAGGCCGCCAGGACAAGGCTCGGGATCACCCACTTGATCATGCCGATCGCGCGGCTCGGCGGCGGCAGGGTCTCGAGGGCCGCCAGGTCCACCGGTTCTCCGGCATGCCGCACCATGCCGGGCACGTGGGCCGCGCCCACCACGGCGACGATCACCCGGCCCGGCGCCTGCTCGACCTTCTTCATCAGGTAAACGTCGCGCTCGTCGATCAGCGGCGTCTTGACCTGGGGCAGGGACTCGGCGAACTCTTTCATCATCTCGCCCAGCAGATCACCCTGCTTGAGTTCCTCGAGCTGTTCTTCGGTGATCTCCTCGTCGTCGAAGAAACCGCTGAGCAAGGCCCCGAAGAGCTTGAGCCGACTCCACAGGGAAAGCCCGCCCCAGGTGCGCTTGAGCGTAATCTGGATGTCCCGGTCGGCCAGCACCACCTCGGCGCCCACCTCCCCGGCGGCTTCGAGCGCGGCAAGCATCTCGGCCCCCGGACGCACCCCGAGTTTTTCTCCGAGCCGGGCCTGGTAGGCGGAGAGCGCCAGGTTGGCCAGCAGGAAAGGCACCTTGCGCTGGCGGATCACCTGGAAGATGTCCAGCTTCCGCCAACGGCCGGCGTCGGTCAGCGCCTGGAGTCGATTGGCATCGAGTTCGATGCACACCGTCTCGGGCCGGATCTCGCGGATCACCCGCTGCACTTCCTCGACACTCTGGCGGGAAACGTGGGCGGTGCCCACGATATGGATCGTCTTGTCGCCCGATTCGACGACGGTGACGTTCTCGGAGGCGGCGCGGGGCGGCTGAGCTTCGTTCATCATTTTCCACCGGCCGGGCGAAATCCCGGGACCCTTCCTATACACGGGAATCACCGTCCTGTCGAAAAGGCCCTTCAGACCCGCTGACGGCGGAAGTAGTCCCGAGTCGCGGCCATCACCCTCGGGGAGAGCGCCAGCGTGGCCAGCAGATTGGGCAGGGCCATCAGGGCGAAGGCGGTGTCGAGGAGGTTGACCACCATGTCCGCCGACCAGACGGCGCCGATGAAGAGCATCACCAGGTAGAAGACATCGTAGATCCGCGCCCGCTCGGCGCCGAAGAGGTAGGCAAAGCACTTCCGGCCGTAGTAGGAATAGCCGAACATGGTGGTCAGCCCGAAAAGGGCGACGATCACCACCAGCGCCAGCTTGCCCGCCCCCCCCAGGGTGGCCTCGAAGGCCTGGGCGGTCAGGGCGGCGCCCTGGATCTCGCCGCTCTGCGCGATTCCCGAAGAGAGCACCACCAGGGCGGTGATGGTGCAGACCACCACGGTGTCGATCAGCGGACCGATCATGGCCACCAGCCCCTCCCGCACCGGCTCGCGGGTACGAGCGGCACCGTGGGCCATGGGAGCCGTGCCGATACCGGCCTCGTTGGAGAAGGCCGCCCGCTTGATCCCGGTCTGGATCACCGTCCTGACCGCGATACCCTGGGCGCCCCCTCCCAGGGCCGTGCCGCTGAAGGCATCGTGAAAAATCTGCGCCAACAGCCCGGGCAAGGCCGGCAGGTGATGGGCCAGAATGATCACCGCGATGACCAGGTACAGTCCGCACATCAGGGGCACCAGCCGGCTCGCCACCGCTGCGATACGCTGGATACCACCGAGAATCACGACGGTCACAAGGCTGACGCTGACCAGCCCCGTCAGCCAGGGATCGATGGCCAGGGTCTCCTGGACGATCTCCGCCAGCTGGTTGGTCTGGAACATGCCCACGCAACCCACCAGGCCGCAGATCGAGAAGAACACCGCCAGAAAGCGCCAGCGCCGCCCCAGCCCCATCTCGATGTAATACATCGGGCCGCCCTGGATCTCCCCCGCGCTGTCCTTGCCGCGATAGAGCACGGCCAGGGTGCAGGTGAAGAACTTGGTCGCCATGCCGACGACGGCCGCGACCCACATCCAGAACACGGCACCGGGGCCGCCCTGGGTGATGGCCACCGCCACACCGCCGATATTGCCCATCCCGATGGTCGAGGAGAGGGCCGTGCTCAAGGCATGGAAATGACTGATCTGCCCCGGATCGTCGGGTCGATCGTAACGGCCTCGGAGGATGTCCACGGCATGGAGCAACCCGCGAAAAGGGAGGAAGCGGCTGTAGATCGTCAGGATCAGCCCGCCGCCCACGAGCAGCACGAGCAGCGGGGTGCCCCAGGCGTAGTCCACCGCCAGGGCCAGGAAGCGATCCAGGGTCTCCACGGCGCGGATCCTACGACGTCGGGCCGGCGGCAACAAGGCTTTTTCGGCCCACCGGCGGGCTGCTTCGCCACCCGCTTGCCTCCGCGACCACGCCGGGGCAGGCTAGGAGCATCCACTCGACGCCGAGGAAAACCATGAGCTCTCAACGGGACATCGACTCCGTTCGCCACTACTACTCGAAGGTGCTCGCCTCCAGCGCGGACCTGAAGACCCATGCCTGTTGCTGCGCCGAGGCTCCGCCGCCTCATCTGGCATCCATCCTCTCCCGCATCGACCCCGCCATCGTCTCCCGCTTCTACGGCTGCGGGTCACCGATCCCCGACGCCATCGAGGGCTGCACGATCCTCGATCTGGGCTGCGGAACAGGCCGGGACGCCTTCGTCTGTGCGGCCCTGGCGGGAGACACGGGTCGGGTGATCGGCCTGGACATGACCGAAGAGCAACTCGACATCGGCCGCACCCGTGCCGACCAGCAGTGCCGTCGGCTGGGCCTGACCCGCACCACGGTAGATTTCCGCCAGGGCTATCTCGAGGACCTGCCCGGGGCCGGCATCGAGCCCCGCTCGGTGGACGTGGCGATCTCCAACTGCGTGATCAATCTCTCCCCCGACAAGCCCCGGGTCTTCGAGGGTGTGTTCCGGGCCCTGAAAGAGGGGGGCGAAGTGCTCTTCTCGGACGTCTTCGCCGACAGGCGGCTGGATCCGGTGCTGCGGGACGATCCGGAACTGCTCGGCGAGTGCCTGGCCGGAGCGATGTACATCGAGGACTTCCGCCGCCTGCTACTCGACCTGGGAATCCGTGACTACCGGGTAGTGAGCCGCAGCCCGTTGCAGATCGGCGACCCGAAGATCGAAGAGCGCATCGGCATGGCGCACTTTTCTTCGGTGACGGTTCGGGCCTTCAACCTGCCGGATCTCGAGGACCGCTGCGAGGACTACGGCCAGGTGGCCTGGTACCTCGGCACCCTGCCCCACCACCCGCACCGCTACCGCCTCGACGACCATCACCTCTTCGAGACCGGCCGCCCCCTGCCGGTCTGCTCCAACACCGCGGCAATGCTCTCCCAGACGCGGCTGGCACCGCACTTCCGCATCGAGGGGAATACGGGCACCCACTTCGGCCTGTTCGACTGTGCGCCTCCGACGGAGGGAGAAGGCGCGGCAACACCGGGAGGCTGTTGCTGAACGGAACGTGGAGCGGAAGATGATCGCCTCGATCGTGCTGACGGGCGTGGCCGTTCTGGTGGCCGGCTACTTCATCTATGGCCGCCTGGTGGAAGGCTGGCTCGGCCTCGACCCCCAGCGTCCGACGCCGGCCCACACCATGACCGACGGAGTGGACTACATGCCCACCTCGCCGGCGGTGCTGATGGGGCACCACTTCTCCTCCATCGCAGGGGCCGGCCCGATCGTCGGCCCCGTCATCGCTGCCGCCGCCTTCGGCTGGCTGCCGGCGGTGGTCTGGATCGTTCTGGGCTCGGTGCTGATCGGAGGCGTGCAGGACTTCGCCGCCCTGGCCGCATCCTTGCGCCACGGGGCTCGTTCGGTGGCCGAGATCGCACGGGAAGAGATCTCGCCCTTCGCCCGCACCCTCTTCCTGGTCTTCGTCTGGCTCGCCCTGGTCTATGTGATCGTCGTCTTCGTCGACCTGACCTCCGCCACCTTCACCCACGACCCCGGCGTGGCCAGCTCTTCGTTGATGTACATCCTGATGGCCGTGGCGCTGGGCCTGCTGGTCCACCGGGCCGGCGTGCGGCTGTCCCGGGCCAGTGCGGTCTTCGTGCCCCTGGTCTTCCTGGCCATCGGAGCGGGCCAGGCGCTGCCCTTGCCGCTGCCCCTGGACAACCCCGCCCCGGCGTGGAACCTGCTCCTCCTGGGCTACTGCCTGGTGGCCTCGGTGTTGCCCGTGTGGCTGCTGCTCCAGCCCCGGGACTTTCTCTCGTCTTTCTTGCTCTATGCCTGCCTCGGCGGCGGCGTGCTGGGAGTCATCTTCGGCGGCGGCGCCATGGACCCGGAAGTCGTCCCCCTGCCCGCCTTCGCCGGCTGGACCGATGCCAACCTGGGATTGCTCTTCCCCGCCATGTTCATCACCATCGCCTGCGGTGCCTGCTCGGGCTTCCACAGCATCGTCGCTTCGGGGACCACGGCCAAGCAGCTGGCCAACGAGGCCCACGCCCGCCCCGTGGCCTACGGCGGCATGCTCCTCGAAGGGGTGCTGGCCTTGCTCTCCGTCTCGGCGGTGGTCCTGGTCGGCGCCCAGGCGGCGGGGGGCATGGCGCCGACACTGGTCTTCTCGCAGGGCCTGGGCCGCATTCTCGCCGCTCTCGGCCTGCCCCAGGCCATGGGCGCCCGCTTCGCGGCCCTGGCGATTTCCACCTTCTTGCTGACCACTCTCGACACCTGCACCCGTCTGGCCCGCTACGTGCTCGAAGAGTTGCTCGCCCTGCCCCGGGGCAGGAAGGGCCCAGCGCTGGCGGCGACCCTGGCCACTCTCGCCCTGCCCGCCCTGCTGACCCAGATCACCCTGCACCTGCCCGACGGCACGCCGGCTCCGGCCTGGAAGGTGATCTGGCCCGTATTCGGCGCGACCAATCAGCTCCTCGGTGCCCTGGCCATGCTGGCCATCACCATCTGGCTACGCCATCGGGGGCGGCGCCACGCCTTCGTGGCCGTGCCCATGCTCTTCATGTTCGGCGTCACTCTGGTGGCCCTGGCCCAGCTCGCCTGGCGCTATACACCCCTGACCCTCGTCGGCGCCATCGCCGCCGCCCTCTTCGTTCTCGCTCTCGTGCTCGCCGGGGAAGCCGTTCGCCGGGTCCTCGTCAGGGTTCCTCGCAGCAGCTCGGCGTCCCGCTAGCAGGGCCACCAGGAGCAACAGTAGGCATCAGCTTTGGATCCATCGTTGCACCTGCTCTCGGCCCAACCGTCGTAAATCGTGATCTTTTTCGTCCCCCCTCGGCCTCGGCAGAAATCACGCGCCACCTCGGCATAGGTCACCTCGTCACAGCCGTCGGCGCAGACATAGGGACACGAAGAAGAGTCGGCACGCGCATCGCCCCACCCCAGAATAGCCGGATCGTCGGTACCGACGATCAGACGGCCCGCCCGCCTTGCCTTCGCGGCTCGAATCAGGCTTTCCAGCTTCTCGCGACCCGGCAGCGTGCGAACGTAGACGAAAGCACTTCTGTTCTCGACCACCACCCCCTGAACGTCGTTGTCGAGAATGAAGACCAGATACCCCGCCAGGGGAGCGGAAAGCTCTTCGCTCTCGGCGAGCCAGACGGTCTCCCGGCCGACCTCGTCACCCGGATCGATGTAGATCGTACTCCCCGCTCCGTCTTGCGCCCAGACCGGTGCTGCAGCAAGGACCACGGCACACAGCAGACATCGCGCTGTCCCCCGTGTTGCGATGCGGGACGCAGCGGCCCGAATCAGCGCACGAGGTAGAAGTAGACCCCGCCGTCATCGAGCACCGGATCGTCGTAGGCCAGAACGTCCTCCTCGTCCACCAGCCGCAGGGGATCACTGAACTGGGCCGTCGTCGAACGCTCCAGGGTGTAGGGGCTCACGCCCCCGGTCCAGCGCAGCATCACCACCCCGGCCGCCTCGTCCTTGGTGACGCTCAGCTCGATGGGCGACCAGGAAGTCGAGGTTTCGACCCGTACCGTGGCCGTCTCGTAGGGATCGAGGGTGATCTCCACCCGGCCGCCGGTGACGGCGAGAGGGACGCCGCCCTCCTCGTCCTGCTCGAGTCGCTCGGCGGCCACGAGGGTCAGCACGCGGGAGCCGATGCCGACCACCGCGGGCGCGCCCGTCAACTCCACCACACGCAGCACGGTGCCCCGGCCGTCTTCGGCGGGCTTGATGGTAGCCAGCAGCACCCCCGGCGCGTCGACCTCGAAAAAGGAAGACAGATCCCGGGGCATATTCCCTGCCTGGTGGCTGAGCAGGCGCGAGCGCAGCGGTGTCAGCGCCGCCATGCCGAAAGCTGCCGCTACCGGCGGGTCGAAGAGAGGATCCGTGGAGCGGAAATGGTGTACGTAGGGATAGAGGGGCGAGGTATCCGGCTCCTGTTCCACAGGCCCGATCGTGCCGTCATCGAATTCGTACTCGTCGGCCTTGTCCTTCATCCGTGGCAGCAGCAGGGCGTCGCCGGTGGAGTAAGTCGGCGAGGTCAGGCCGCTGAGGTTCTCGAAGTGGAAGGCGCTGATGCTGTCGGAAGCCGTCAGAATGCCCCGGGCATCGTCCCAGAAGGCCAGGGTATGTTCCACGTTGTGCCAGTCGAACAGGCCATCCCGGGCAAAACCATCGCTCAGTGGATCGAGGAAGCGGGTGGCGGTCTCCGACCGAATGGAAAAGTCGTGGATATCGAAGGGCAAGGTGACCATGTACTTCCAGGAGTGCTGGTCGTTGGGCACGTAGGCCATCCTGTCCCGGTCGAGCCCGTTTTCGATCTCGAAGCGGTCTTCGCCCCGGTAGAGGCGATAGACGCTCTCCACATGAGGCGTCCCCTCCCGCTGCACCCGCAGGGCCACCCGCAGCGGCCCGTTCTCCTCGACGGTGACCGTGGCGGCGCTGGGCGCCTGGGCGACCGGCGGGTTGCCCGCGGTGGTGTCCTGGTGGGTGTTGTGGGCCAGCTCGTTGAAACGATAGGCCGCGGCTCCGTCGACCAACTCCAGGCCTCGCACCTTGTCGTAGAAGCTGGTCACCGATCCATCGGTGCTGCTGATCTCGACGCGATAGAAGTCGTTCTCGAGCGAGCCGGAATCCACCGCCAGCACACCCTGGGGCTGGGCCGTGGGCGCGCCGCCGAGCAGGTCGTAGACCCTGTAACCGGCGGCAGGTACCGCCTCGGCCCGAAAGAGGATTTCCCTCACGTCGTCGAAGCGCTGGTAGACCACCTCCCGTCCGCTTCCCCGCTCGACGACCCGGAAATCAGTGTCGTAGATCGCCGCCGGCAGGGCTTGCCGGACCCAGCCATCCCGCTCGAAGCCCAGGGTGTTGACCGCCACCACCGCGTCGCCGGCGACCGGCAGGTCGGCCACCAGGCGCGCCAGACCGGCGTCCACCAGCGCGGCCGCGTCGTCCCGCGCCTCGCGGGCGAAGTCGAGATGCTGGCGGGCGTTACGGTCGAACTCCTCGGGAGTGAAGTAGCCCGGCCAGCCCCCGGCACCCGAGTGTTCGTCGGACTCGAGCATCTTCCGGTAGGCATGTCGCCGCAGGGCACTCTCTGCGCTGCCGCCATCGACGGCGCGGGCCGAGGCCACCAGCATCTCCCCGGCGGCGGCGTCCCGGTGGGCCTGACGGGTCCACTCCTGGATATGCTGCGCGCCAGCATTGGAGCCCGACCAGGCCGCACCAAAATCCCCCGAGTAGGAAGGAAAGGCATCGGGACCGCGCGTATCGAGCATGAAGTCGAGGAACTCCTCCGCCGTGGAGAGAACGAACTTGGGGTTGTCGTAGGTGGCATTCCACTCCTCGGCCAGGTCGCGGGTCTTGAAGCCCTGGTAGTGATTGTCGAAACCCCGCAGCAGCATCATCTCGGGCCACGGATAGCCCGCCTCCTCCTGCTCGGGCAGCTTCTCGCCCATCTTCTCGTAGAGATCCGGCAGGTTGTCGAAGAAGGAAAAGCCCCAGTTCAGTCCCTCGGCATAGCTGTCGAAGGTGATCCAGGTCAACACCCGACTGCCGTCGGGTCCGACCCACCAGAAGGGGCGGTCACCGTGGTCCGGCTCGCTCAGCCTGCCGCCGAAGCCGGTGTTCATCCCGCCCACGTAGTAGTCGACGCCGCCGCGGGCCAGCAGCTCCGGCAGGGCGAAGCTCGCCCCGGGAACATCGTCCTGGAACCAGGTCCGGGCCTCGATGCCCAGATCGCGGGCCATGGTCGACGAGTAATAGAGCGAGCGGGTCAGTTCCTCCCGCGACACCTTGGTGGTGTGCAGGTTGGCGTAGCCCGCTGCCAGGACCAGCCGCCCCCCCTGGAGATGACCCTTCATGCGCTCCCGCTCCGCATCGGTGGAACGCTCCCACCAGCGGTCGAGCCACCAGCCGTTCTCGATGGTCCAGTGGTAGTCCGGATCCGCGTCCAGGTTGTCGAGCACCTGGTCCAGGTGGGTCTTGGCAAAAGTCTCGATATCGTCCACGGGTTGGGTGAAACCGATGTCCAGGTGGGAAAGCTCGACCAGGTAGATCGTGCGGACCGAGGAATCCACCCCGATCGATGCGTCACCGAAGAGATCCAGGTCGTCGATCCATGTCTCGACTCCCACCGGGCCGTCGGCGGTCAGATCGAGGCGGTGGACCCGTTCGATCACGTCCAGGTCGTCGAAGGCCTCCAGGGTCCAACCTCCCGGCTCGGCCTCCGCGCCGCCGCTCCAGACCCGGCAGCGGAGCCAGCGATGACCGTCACCGGCCTCGATGGCCAGGCGGATCCAGCGCCGCCCCCCCGCGGGAATCACGCCGACCGCGGAGGCCAACGCCGCCAGGCCTCCGCCCTCGCTGCGCAGCAGGGTCAGGCCTCCCTGCCCGTCGATCGCCAGGCGGTACTGCCGCAGGGCGGGAGCCCGCTGGAAGAGGTCGAGGGCGAAGTCATAGCCCGGACCCAGCTCCGAACGGTATTCGAAGGCCACGGAAAAGGTCGTCGCCGGGACGGGATGCACCGGCCGTCGGGCCCAGTGGCGGGTACTGGAGTTGGGCAGGGGACCCCGCCCGTCGGCGTTGAACGAGGTGTCACCGGAGTCCAGCACCTGGGCCCACGGCGAAGGCGCCCCGAACAGGCCATTGGCCTGTTCCCAGTCGGGATCCAGCTCGCCTTCGAAATCGTCGCTGTAGACCGTGCCACCGCCCGGCGTGTAGGCCGCCGCGGCAGGCAGCGACAGCCCCAGCACAAGCAGGCTCAGGCCCCGGCAAACCGACAACAGGCGGAAGCGGAGCATCAGTGACCTCCTCTCCTCCCCCGGCATGGCCCCCGTCCAGAAAATACCCCCAAAAGCCTCGAGCCGGAGCGAGAAATCGCCGCCCGCGGTCAACCCCACGGCGCGGCCCGCGTCATGTCACGTGGAGAGGGCGTTTCGACGCCTTCGGGGACACCCGACACCGCCCGCTCCCGGAGCGGGCCAGGAGCCCTGACCATGAGCATGCCGCGCGTTTTCCGCGAAAAACCCATCCCCCTGCTGCTGACCCTGCTCCTCCTCGCGCCGGCGATGGCCGCGGAGCGGAGCGCCGCCCCGGCCCCGGACCGCCCCACGACGGGAATCGGTCGCCTGTCTGCCGGCACCGGCGCGCCCCACCTTCCCCCGGCGGCCGAGATCGACCCGGATCCGGCGCGAGCCGGAAGGAACGGTGCCGATGGCGCTCCCCGGCACCGGATCGAGGCCTTCCGCACCGTGGCCCGCTTTCTCGACCTCGACCAGGCTCAACGAGCGGAGTGGAAGGAACTGCTGGCCCAGTTGCGCCGGCAGACCGCCCCTCTCCGGGAAGAAGTGCACAGGGCACGCGCGGCGCTCCGCGCGGCGCTCGACGCCTCCGAGCCCGACGCCGCGACCCTCGGCAACCTGCTGCTGGAAGCCCGTGAGAAGAAGACGGCGATCGCTGCCGCCCGGCGGCGGTACCAGGAGGACTTCCGCCGCCTCCTCGACGGTGAGCAGACGCGACGTCTCGAGGCCATCGACTCCGCCGCCCGGCTCGCACGCCTCCTGCCCGCCTTCCGCGCCACGGCGCTGATCGCCCCTTCCCCTCGCCGGCCACGCCGCTGATCGATCCCGTCGACCCCCCTCGGTGAGCGGGGCGAACGCCCGCACGCCGCCGGCGTCCATGGCAGCCTCGCCTCGCTCACCGCATTGCCGGCCCCGTCGTGACTACAGTCCCCGGGCGGAGTCGGGAACCAGCAGGCTCGGATCGCGACGCTCGAGAACCCGGTCCAGCAGCGCCAGCGCCGGCTGGCGATCCCGGGGCAGCCGCAGGCGCAAAGGGAGATAGTTGGACGCGTGATTGGCGTGAAACAACCCCCGGTAGCCCTCCATGGAGGTCAGCAGCACGCGTACTTCCTCGAGCATGCCCCAGCGGTCGGGCAGCTCGAACTCGCCGGCCTTCCAGGCCTCGTAGAGCGGACTCGACGGCACCGGCGTGAGCGTCAGCGCCGCGGCATAGGTCGGCGAAGCGGCCACCAGGAAACGCCCGGTGGCTTCCGCGTGGCGCCGGGAACCGGCCTTGCCTCCCAGGCCGACGAGAACCATCACCGACAACTTGATCCCGGCCTCGAGCACGAGTTTCGAGGCCTCGAGCTGTCGGGCCGCGGTGGCACCCTTGCGGATCGCCCTGAGGGTCGCGTCGTCGCCGCTCTCGGCACCGAAGTAGACGATACCCAGCCCCCGCTCCGCGAGGCGACGAAGCCCCTCCGCACCGCAGCGCAGGATCGCCCGGGAATCGCCGTAGATGCCCACCCGACCGACCGACGGCAGCTCGGCCCGGATCGTCTCCAGGATCTCCTCGAGCCGATTCGGCGGCGCGGCCAGGGCATCGCCGTCAGCCAGGAAAACCTTGCGCGGCGCGGTCCGGCGCGCGGCCGCGCGGATCTCTTCGACGACTTCCCGGACTGAACGCACCCGGTATCGCTTCCCGCGGTACATCGCGCAGAATGTGCAGCGATTCCACGAACAGCCCACGGTGAGCTGGAGGATCAAAGACTCCGCTTCAGAGGGCGGCCTGAACACGGGCTCGACATAGGCAATGGGCCATCCGGCGGTCATGTCAGGAGGATAGCCGCCCCGCCCGATGAGGTACAGTGATTCCGGAGTCCACCGTGCCGGTATTCGAACTCGACAACGCCCCCACTTTTCCGCCCCCGCACTTCGCCGAACCCGGGGGTCTGCTCGCCGTGGGCGGCGACCTCTCCCCCCGGCGCCTGTTGACCGCTTACGCCGCGGGAATCTTCCCCTGGCCCCACGAGGGCTACCCTCTGCTGTGGTTTTCGCCGGACCCCCGCATGGTGCTGGTGCCCGATCGGCTCCACGTCGCCCGCCGCCTGCGTCGGCGCCTGCGGCAACGACCCTATCGCGTCACCCTCGATACGGCCTGCCCCAGGGTCATCGAGGCCTGCGCGACGGTCCCCCGCGGCCGGGAGACGGGGACCTGGATCACGGCCGAGATGATCGAGGCCTACGTCCGCCTGCATGAGTTGGGCTTCGTCCACAGCGCCGAGGCCTGGCGCGGCGAGGCACTGGTGGGCGGAATCTACGGGGTGAGCCTGGGAGGCGCGTTCATCGGCGAGTCCATGTTCCACCGGGCGGACGGCGCTTCCCGCGCCGCCTTCATCGCCCTGGTCCTGCAAATCCGCCGTTGGGGTTTCGGTCTGCTCGATGCCCAGGTGCCGACCGACCATGTCAGGCGCTACGGCGCCCGTCCCTGGCCTCGCAGCCGCTACCTGAAGGTGCTGGCCCGCCTGGTCGAGCAACCGACCCGTCGCGGACGCTGGCAACTGGACGAGGACCTGACCTACCCCCTCGCCGGACCTGCCGACTCCGCCCCGGATCCCGCCCCCTGAAACGGCCGCCTAGCGTTCGTTGCGGATTTCTTCCTCGAGGGCGGCGAGCTGCTCCTCCTGCCGGGCCAACTGGGATTCCACCTCGCGGATCTTTTCCTCGAGCCCCCCGCGCAGGGAAGCGGAAGCCCCGGCGAAACCCTCGATGGCGCTCTTCCAGCGGGCAAGGTTTCCGCGATCCCGCGCGATGGCCTCGCGAATCTGCTCGGCCTGCTCCCGCTTGCGGCTGCCCCCGGGGGGTGTGCGCCGCTCGTCCCGCTGACGCGGACGCCCCCCGCCTCGACCCCGTTGTCCCTGAGCCCGCCGGAAGAGCTGGTCGCAGGCAGCGCGGAAGCGCTTCCACTGGGTCTCCGAAACCGCGCGGGGCACGGGCCCGATGGCTTTCCAGCGGGCCTGGAGTTGCTTGGCCTCTTCGCAGGCCGCCGGCAGGTCGTCGCTGTCCACCAGGGCCTCGGCGGCCTTGCACAGTTCGTCCTTCCGCCGGTAGTTGCTTTCCAGCTCTTCCTTCCGCTGGCTGCGGTGCGCCCGGCGACGATCGAAAAATGCAGCGCGGGCCGTGCGGAAGCGCTCCCAGAGGGCCTCGTCCGGCCCCTTGCCGGCCCAACCGGCCTTCTTCCAGCCTTCCATCAGCTCTTCCTGCAGCCTGGCCGTCGCTTCCCAGTCGCTCGACTCCGCCAGGGCCTCGGCCCGGGCGCAGAGTTCTTCCTTCAGCCGCCGGGCGCTTTCCCGCTCCTGCTGGCGCCGGGCGCGATCTTCGTCACGACGGGCGAAGAAGACATCCATCGCGCCCCGGAAGCGGGCCCACAAGGCCTCGTCATCGGCACGGGTCGAAGAACCCAGCGTCTTCCACTCCGCCTGCAGCGCGCGCAGTTTGTCCGTCGTCGCCGCCCAGGCGGTGGAGTCCGCAAGCGCCTCCGCCTGCTCGCAGAGGCTGGCCTTGCGCTCCCGCATGGCGTCCTGGTAGGCGCGCACGGCACCCCGGAGATTGGTCAGGCGGCGCATCAGCCCGTCGAAATCGCCGATCGCATCGGCGGTGCGAACCCGGGCGATCAGGCGCTCGGTGCGCTCGGAGAACTTGCCCTTGTTCTCCGCCGCCCGAAACTGTTCTTCGAGCTCTTCCACGTTGCGCTCGAGGAGCTTGAAGCGCTCTTCGAAGAACGCCAGGGCCACGTGGGGCGCTCGTCCCTCGAGCCGGCCCACCACCCGATTGTCGAGCACTTCACTGCCCTGCTGGTGGATCCGCCCCTCGTCGTCGATCCGGCACCAGGGAGACAGGGAGCCCTCGGCCCGGGCGGACGGAGTGTCCGCCACCTCGGAAGTCGGCCGCGCCGACGCTCCCTCGTCCAGCGGCCCGGGGGGCGGCGGAGAGTTCGGCTCGGCGTCTGCCGGATGCTGCTGCTCGCCCTGAGGGCTGTCGTCCACCATGTCGATACCCTTCCCGCGGATCCTCTCCGCGCAAGACGGGAACCGGAAGGATACCCAAAGCCGGACGGGAATCCCAGTCTTCCCTCGGAGCGGGACGATCCCGCTCCACCCGGCCGCCCGCCGAACGGAGATCGGGCCGCATCATCGAGATCGCCCCTCACGGCCCGTTTCCAAGAACCCCCCCCGGAGAACGGAGCGCAGCGCCCGGCGCTTTACCCGCCCCCCCGGATCCGTAAAGACGTCGTCCGCCCACAGAACCGGGGCGGCAGGAAACCGGCCCCGCCCGACACGGTCACCCCGTCGACGGCGCGTCGGGACTCGAGCCGCTCGCCCCTTCGGTCGGATCGCCGCCCCCGTCCCGCCGCCTGAGCGGACGGCGTTCGAGCACACGGCCCAGGATGCGTTTCAGGCCGGCCAGATCGAACGGCTTCTCGAGGGCGGCGTCGAAGCCGTACTCCTCGAAGTGGCCGAGTACCGGGTCGGAGGAAAAACCACTGGCGACGACGATCCGCGCGTCGGGGTCGAACCGCCGCAATCGGGCAGCCGCCTCTCGCCCACCCATTCCCGAGGGGACTGTCAAATCCGTGATCACCACGTCGAAGGCGCCGGCACCGCTCCATGTCCGCTGGTAGGTCTCGACCAGGGCCGCCCCGTCGGGCACGGTCTCGACCTGGTGACCGAGACGCTCGAGCATCTGGGCCAGGATACGGCGAATCGCCGCTTCGTCGTCCATCACCAGGATCCGCAGGCGATCGGTGGCCGGGAGGGAGGCATCGGGCTCAGCGGATCGACCGACCGCCTGGGATGCGGGAAGCCACACCCGGAACACACTGCCCCGGCCGAGCACGCTGTCCACCTGGAGGTAGCCCCCATGCCGCCGCACGATGGAATGGGCCACAGCCAGACCCAGGCCATGGCCCCCCGGCTTGGTGGAACAGTAGGGATCGAAAATCCGCGGCAGATCTTCGCGCCGGATGCCCACGCCCCGGTCCTCGACCTCGAGCAAGACCCATGGGCCCGGCCCCGGCGAAAGGGGTTCGTCCACCGTGTGGCGCAGGCGCACGATCACGGCGGGGGCCCCCGAACCATCGTCGGCGGCACAAGTCGCCTGGACGGCGTTGATCAGCAGGTTGCTCAGCACCTGGTCCACCTGCCCCCGATTGACTTCCACCAGGGGCAGAGCGGGGTCCACCTCGACCTCGCCCCGCACCCTCGACCCCGACAGGGCCAGGGGCATGATTTCGCGGACCAACGCGTCGAGACGAACCGGCTCCCTGAGGGGCTGCCCCCCCTTGGAGAAGGTCAGCAGCTGATCCGTCAACTCGCGAGCGACGCGGCAAGCACGCTCCGCGTCGGCAATCCCCTCGGCCAGCCGGGCATCTCCCACCTCTTGCCGGAGAACGCTGAGATTCCCGAGGATCACCGTCAGCAGGTTGTTGAAGTCGTGAGCGATGCCTCCCGCCAAAAGGCCGAGGCTCTCGAGTTTCTGGGTCCGGATCAACTCCTGTTCGGTACGCGCCCGCTCGGTCACGTCCCGGAAGGCGACCACCCGGGCCGACAGCCCCGACCCCGATCCGAGCCTCAGCGGCGTGATGGAACGTTCCACCAGGCGACGCTTGCCGTCAGGGCCGACGAACTCCACCGGACTCGCCTCCCCTTCCACCAACCAGCGCGGCGCCGGCCGGCCCACCAGTTCGGCCGCGGGACAGTCGAGGGTGTGTCCCGCCGCGGGATTGGCCAGGGCGATCAGACCTTCCGTATTGACCACGAGCACCCCGTCGGTGATCGCCGTCAGGGTCGCTGCCAGACGCTCTTTTTCCCGCTTGAGCGCCTCCCGCGAAGTCGCCAGGTCTTCCGTCCTGCGCTGCACCTCCCGCTCCATCTGCAGGTTGTAGCGGCGCTGTTGTACGAGGCTGACGAGTCCGACGAGAAAGAGCGCCCCGAAAACGATCCCGCCGACGATGAACAACGGCCGGCTCCAGAACGGCGGGCGGATGACGATCAACGGTGAAACCCGCTCTTCACTGGGAGTCCCGTCCGCGGCGATGGCCTGCACGTGGAGGCGATAACTCCCCGGTGGCAGGAAGGTATAGATCAGTTCCTGACGTGGAATCGAACGGGCCGGCAGCCAGTCCGGATCGAAGCCCTCGAGCCAGGTACGAAACCTGACCTTGCGCTCGTCGAGAAAGGACACCGCGCGAAAGCGGAAGACCAGTGCTCGCGCCGCCTGCTCGAGGCGGATCGTCCGATCTGCCGGCAGGGACCAGCTCCGGCCGCCGGCCTCGGCCTGGAGAAGATCCAGCAGCGGCGGAGTCCGCCGCGTCGAATCCAATTCGGGGCGGTAGATCGAAAGGCCGCGATCCGTCCCGATCCAGACCCGCCCGCCCGAATCGGCCCAACCCGCCGTGCGATTCGCCTCGCCTCCGATCACGCCGTCGTTGTTGCCGAAACGCTGGAGGCGGCCGTGGTGGAACCGGAAACAGCCGCTGTCGGTACCGATCCACAAACCGGAGTTCGTGTCTTCCAGCAACAGGTACACCGGTCGCTCGATCGTCCGACCGGCAAGAGGAGCCGCTTCGAGTTCCGCGGCCCCGGTCCGGTACAGCCCGCCCGCCGTGCCCACCAGCGCGTCACCGCCTCCCTGGTCCAGCACACAGAAGACGGAGTTCCCGCCGCTGTCCGCGGGATCCGCCCAGTGCCGCCGGGGAGCCCCCTGGCGGACCAGGTAGAGCCCTTTTCCCGTGGTCATCACCCACAAGCCGCTGGGACCCCGGTGCAGGGCGCGCACCCGCAGGTCAGCCCCCCCCAACTCGATACGCTGGAGATTCCGGCCACGCTTCCACCGGGCCAGCCCCCGTGACGTGGCGACCCAGAACCACCCATCGCCCGCCGACTCGACAGCGACCACCGCCTCGTCGCCCTTCCCCAGTTCCAGCCGCCGAAAATCCTCACCCGCGATCCGCACCAGGCCGAACCAGTTCGCGGCAGCCAGCACCGCCCCGTCATCCGCGAGGGCCAGGTCGAGCACGCGGCCATCGATCCCGAACCGTCCCAGAACGACCTTTCGTCCCGACGGCCAGTAGGTCAGGCCACCCATGTGCCCGAGGAGCACTTCCCCGCCGGGAAGCGGGAGGATCGACGTCACCTCGTCGGCCAGCAGCCCTTCGGAACTGTTGAAGTTGGCGAAACGCCGCGAGACGAGCTTGCTCACGCCTCGCAGGCTTCCGACCCAGAGCAGGCCCTCCCGGTCGATCAGCAGGCTCGACGCCCCGCCGGTGGTCAGCCCGGAGGATTCGCTGAATGTCTCCACCTCTCCATCCGCCGAGACATAGTGCAGGCGATGGAGATCGGCGACGTAGATCCCTCCCCGGTCGTCGGCGACGGCGGCCACCTGCGCACGGGCTTCCCGGGTTCCCAGTTCCAGGCCGCGGACCTTGATCTCGAAACGGCCTTCATCGAGTCGCCCGACCCAATCCTGGCCGACCAGCCACAGCCCTCCCGCCGGATCCGCCTCCACCGCGAGCAGAACTTCCCTCGGCGCGCCGGCCACGGGCCGCGCGGCCTCCACCCCTGCGAAGACCGCCTGCTGGAGGAGGCCGTTGGAGGTGGCATAGAACGCTCGGCCCCGGCGAAAGAGCACGTCGTGGATCCGGGTTTCGCCTTCTCCCAACCCGCCTCGCTCCCAGCGACGACCATTCCAGCGCAACAGGAGCCCGTTGCCCAGGGCCAACAGGACCTGTGCCCCATCGACGCCGTGCCGGACCCGCAGACCCACCACGCGCCCCCCTCCTCTCGCGTGGGAGCCGGCGGCGGGCAGCGCATGCCAGCGCTCACCGTCGAAAAAGGCGACTCTCCACGGCAGTGTTCCCCCCGCCGACCAGACGCCACCCCGCCCGTCGAGGGCCAGCTTGCCCTGCGCGGTCGAGGCGAGGCCCTCGGCCACGCCGTAGGCCCGCCACTCGGTACCGTCGAAGCTGGCTACGCCGCCCCGGGTGGCGAACCAGATGCGCCCCGCCGGATCCTGGAGCAGGTCGTAGACGATGGGGCTGGGCAACCCGTCCTCGACGGAGTAGGTCCGCACCTGGTAATGCTGGGCCCACGCCGGCTGAACACCGGCACCGATTCCCGGCAGGGCGAGCAGACAGAGCCGCACGGCCCAGACCCGAACGGGACCGACCCCGCCCCCCGACCGGCGCGCAAGACTCGAGAACGCAAGAACGCTCACCTGACCCTCGAATGGCAAATGCCCCCGATCTCACCGATATTATTATACGGAGACCTTCCGGGGCCGACGGCAGCCCCCCACCCCCCAAGGAACCCCGATCTCCGACCGGCCGCAGGAGCCATGATCGACGGCCGCCGCCGGCTGATATACTTCCGCGCTGGTCATCCGCCGACCGCCGGGAGGCATCGTGACACGACTGAGCCGTGAGGAAGCCTGGGAACTGCTCTGCGCCTGGACGCCGGGAGAAGCTCTTCGCCGCCACGCCCGCTCCGTGGAGATCGTCATGCGCGCCGCGGCGCAAACCTACGGACCGGGACCGGAGGTCGCCGACACCTGGGGGCTGGCGGGACTGCTCCACGACGCCGACTACGAGCAATGGCCCGACGAGCACCCGCGGCGCATCGTGGCCTGGCTCCGCGAGCGGGGCGAGGAAGAGATGGCCCACGCCATCAGCGCCCACTACACCCAGTGGGGCGTCTCCTACGACACGCTGCTGGACAAGGCCCTGCTGGCCTGCGACGAGCTGACAGGATTCGTCGGCGCCTGCTGCCTGGTCCGGCCGGGAGGCATCGACCGGATCCCCGTCAAGAGCGTGATGAAGAAACTCAAGGACAAGGCCTTCGCCGCGAAGGTGGACCGCGCCGAAATCCGGGCCGGTGCCGAGATGCTCGGCGTCGACCTGCGCGAACACGTGGGCTTCGTGATCGAGGCCCTCAAACCCCATGGTGAGGAACTGGGCCTGACCGGCCCCGGCTCCCGATGACCCACCCGGCGGAGACGATCATGCGTACGCCCCTGCTTGCCCTGTTGGCCGCACTGGTCGCGGTGCCGGCGCTCGCCGCCGGGCCTGCCCCCGGGCTTCCCCCTTTCGACCCCGACGCCGCCGGCGAGCGCAGCGCGATTCCCGATGTCTACAAGTGGGACCTCACGGCGCTCTACCCTTCCGAACAGGCCCTGACCGCCGCCATGGCGGCCCTGGACGAAAAAATCCCCAGCTTGGAATCCTGCCGGGGCCAACTGGGCGACCCCGTCACCCTGGAAAGCTGTCTGAAGCTCTACTTCGAACTGCATGACGGCATCAACCACGCCACGCTCTACGCCAACCTGGCCTTGGCCACGGCCCAGTCCGACGACCATCTGCGGGGGCTGCGGCAGCAGACCCTGGCCCTGCTCGACCGGCTGAACTCGAAGGCCGGCTTTCTGAGGGCGGAAATACTCGAGCTCGACGAGGCGAGCCTCGAGCGGGCCTGCGCCGCCCGCCCGGGGCTGGCGACCTTCCGTCCCTACCTCGACAATCTCCGGCGCCGGCGCAACCGTCGGCTCTCCGGGGAAGGCGAGCGCTTGCTGGCCCTGGCGGGGGACAACCTCTGGGCCGAGATCGACCTCAACGAGATCCCGTCAGCCCATGAGAAGACCTTCGGCGCCCTGCTGGCCGACATTCCCTGGCCGACAGTCCACGACGAACAGGGCCGACCGGTGCAACTCACCCTGGCCAACTACCCCCGCTATCGCGCCTCTTCCTCGCGCCAGGTCCGCCGGGAAGCCGTGACGGCCTTCCTCGGCACCCTGCGCCAGTACCAGCACGCCCTGGCGGGAACCCTGGCCGGACAGTACGCCTTCAGCGTCTTCCTCGCCCGGGCCCGGGGCTACGACACCGCTCTCGAAGCCTACCTGGACAAGGACGCGCTCGAGCCCCGGGTCTACAAAAACCTGATCGCCACGGTGGGCGCGCACCTGGCGCCCCTGCACCGTTACGTACGACTGCGGAAGAAGCTGCTGGGCCTGGACACGATCCACCTCTACGACCTCTACGTGCCCTTGCTCGCCGGCACCAGGACCCGGGTCCCCTTTCCCCAGGCCCGGGAAACCATCATCGAGGCCCTCGCGCCTCTCGGCGAAGCCTACCTGGACGTCCTCCGGGAAGGGACCGATCCGCGCAACGGCTGGATCGATCTCTACCCGAGCCGCGACAAGCAGTCCGGGGCTTTTTCGGCCAGCGCCTACGGCACCCATCCCTACGTGCTGATGAATGACCAGAACAGCGTGGACGACATGTTCACCCTGGCCCACGAATTCGGCCACGCCTTGCACAGCCACCTGGCCATGACCCACCAGCCCTATTCCAGCTTCCGCTATGCGCCCTTCCTGGCGGAGATCGCTTCGACCTGCAACGAGGCGCTGCTGGGGGACTACCTGATCGCCCACGCGAAGGACCGCCGGGAGAAGGCGGCGCTGCTGGTCGAGCGCCTGGAGGGCATCCGCACGACGATCTACCGCCAGGCCCTGTTCGCCGAATTCGAGTGGCGGGTCCATCGCCTGGTGGAACAGGGCGCACCGGTCACGGCCACACGGCTCGAGCAGGTCTACCGCGGCCTGGTCGAGCGCTACTACGGCCCGGACTACCGGCTCGACCCGGACGACGGCATGGAGTGGGCCTACATCCCCCACTTCTACTACAAGTACTACGTCTTCACCTACGCCACCGGGCTCTCCAGCGGCATCGCCCTGGCCCGCCACATCGTCGAGGGCGGCGAGAGCGCCGCTGACGATTACCTGGCCATGCTCAAGGGTGGCTCGTCGGCCCCGCCCCTCGATCTGCTGCGCCGAGCCGGCGTGGACCTGACCACTCCAGCCCCGGTGGTAGCCGCCCTCGAGTCCTTCGAAGACGCGATGGACGAGTTGGAGGCCTTGCTGGCCGCGGACGATTGAAGATCGAGGTGCCCGGTGGGTGAACTGCTTTCCCTGGGCGCGGCGGTCGTCTGGGCGCTGGCGGTGATTCTCTTCCGCCGCTCCGGGGAGAGCCTCTCGCCGTTCACCCTCAATGTCTTCCGGGTGACGGTCTCCAGCCTGCTCTTCCTGCTGACCCTGCTTCTGACCGGCCAAAGCCTGTTCGCTCCCCTGCCCCTGGTGGATTACGCCACCCTCGCCGCCAGCGGGATCATCGCCATCGCGATTTCCGACACCCTCTTCCACCACGCTCTGAACCGGATCGGGGCCGGACTGACCGCCATCGTCGACTGCCTCTACTCACCGATGGTGGTGGTACTGGCCTGGGCTCTGATCGACGAGCGGCTCTCCACCGCTCGCTACGCGGGCATGGGCCTGGTCGTGCTGGCGGTGTTCATCGCCGCCCGCCACGAGCCACCGCCCGGCCTCGACGGCCGCCGCCTGGCCCTGGGGGTGCTGTGGGGCGTGCTGGCCATGGGCACCCTGGCCTTCGGCATCGTCATCGCCAAACCCGTGCTCGAACGCAGCCCGGTGCTCTGGGCCACGACGGTGCGCCAGTTGGCCAGCCTGCTGGCCCTGGCCCCCCTCGCCCTGACCGGAAAAAGGCGCCACCAGGTGGCCGCCGCCTTCCGCCCCGGTCCGGGCTGGCGCTTCAGCCTCCCCGGTACTCTTCTCGGCTCCTACGCGGCCCTGCTGCTGTGGATCGGAGGCATGAAATACGCCCAGGCCGGCGCCGCGGCGGTGCTCAACCAGACCTCGACGATCTACACCCTTCTCTTCGCCGCCATCTTCCTGGGCGAAAAGCTCACGCCGCGCAAGGTCGCCGCCGGAGCGCTGGCCCTCGCCGGCATTCTGCTGGTCACCTTCGGATAGGCCGGCGGCGCGGCGATGGGCAGCGGGAGCGCTCCGGGGTCAGTGGTCCCAGCCGAGAGCTCGGGAGAGCGTCTCCAGCCAAAGGCTGGTGTCGGGGTGAATCGTGTCGCCGCCGACCTTCTCGAAAAAGAAGGGTTCGCGAGGCCGGGGATCCGGGTAGAGACGGTTCATCGTCTCGCTCTCCCAGACCCGGCCGCCCTGGATCACCCAGCGAACCTTCTCGCTCTGCCGGATGTCGGCCAGGACGTCTCCATCGATGATCGCCAGGTCCGCCAGCTTGCCCACCTCGATCGAGCCGATGGCGCCGTCGAGACCCAGGTAGCGGGCCCCGTCGATCGTGCCGGCACGCAGCGCCTGCCAGGGTGAAAAGCCCCCCTGGACCAGCATCCACAGCTCCCAGTGGGCCGCCAGGCCCTCCCTCTGCCCGTGGGCGCCGAGTTGGACCCGCACGCCCCTCTCCCGCAGCCGCAAGGCCTGGCGGGCGACGAGAATGTGGTTGTAGTGGTCGTCCGGCGCCCGGGTCCGACGCATGGAGCGGGGCTCGATCACCGAGCGGGGAGCCAGGCGCATCAGGTTCCGGTCCTTCCACACCTCGGTCCGGTCGTACCAGTAGTTCTCTCCGGAGATGCCGCCGTAGGCCACGCCGAGGGTCGGCGTGTAGCCCGTGGCCGAGGCCGCCCAGAGCTGGAGCACGTCGTCGTAGAGGCGGGCCAGGGGCAGCGCGTGCTCGATGCCCGTGTGACCGTCGACGATCTCGGTCAGATTGTGCTGGAACTTGGCGCCCCCCTCGGGAACCACCATCACCCCGAGGCGCGCCCCGGCTTCGATCACCTGCTGGCGCTGGTCGCGGCGGGGCTGCTGGTAGCTCTTGACGCTGATCGCCCCGGCCCGGGCCAACCGGCCCACGTGAAAAAGGGCGTCCTCGAGGGAATCGATCTTCGCGTGATAGGCCGGCGCGTGGGCACCGTAGAGAATCGTCCCCGTCGAAAAGACGCGGGGCCCGGTGATCCGCCCGGCCCGCTGCAGTTCGGCCGCCGCGAAGATGCTGCTGGTGTCGTTGGAGGGATCGTGGATCGTGGTCACTCCCAGCGAGAGGTTCGAGAACTGCTGCCAGTTCTGCAGGGGCGTGATCCCCGACCGGCTCATCGCTCCGTGGGCGTGCACGTCCACCAGGCCCGGGATCACGGTCATGCCGCGGGCGTCGAGCACCCAGGCATCTCCGGGCACCCTCACCGCGGCACGGGGTCCGACCGCTGCGATCCGCCCCTCTTCGATCACCACGACACCGTCTTCGATCACCTCTTCCCGCCTGTCCGCGTCGCGGAAAGTCACGATCCTGGCTCCCACCACCGCCACCGGCTTCCGGCCGCGGGCGGTTTCCACCTCGAAGCCCAACTCGCGACCCTCGGCCACCGGCTCGGGCAGCTCCCGGCCCCCGGCCAGGAAGGCGAAGGCGTCGGCCAGGCGACGGGTGAACAGGCGGGAGTCGTGGGACCAGTGCAGGGCGCGGCTGTCCGCCGACCAGTGGAGGAACTCCCCGGCCGTCTGCGACACCCGCCGCACGGGCAGCGCCTTCGACCGGGGCCCCAGCTCGACCGGCTTGCCGGTCAGCACGAAGGGCGCCACGTGCACCCGGTTCTGCTCGGTGAAGGCCACGTAGCGGCCGTCGGGGGAAACACGCCACGAAGTCACCGTCTTGCCGACGAGATGGATCCGTTCGTCATGGCCCAGCCGGTCGACACTGGCCAGGGCCAGGCGGGTCGTCTCCACGACCTTGGAAAAGAGGATCCGCTCCCCATCGGCGGAGAATTGCGCGTCGAATCCGTGGTCGACCAGGCGCCGGGGCGGACCGCCCCCCAGCTCGGCCACGTAGATTCCCGGCTCCAGCGACCCCACCGGCGAGAGCAGGTGCCCGCCGGTGATGCGGCGGAAGACCACCCGGCCGCCGTCGGGGGAGAAACGGGGTTCGATGTAGTGCCCGGCCCGGGGCGTGAGCACCCGCTCCCGGCCCGAATCCAGCTCTCGCACCACCACGGCGCCCAGTTCGGCGTCGTTCCAGGTGGTGAACACCACCCGCCTGGAGTCGGGAGCGAAGGAGGGATAGAACTCGAAACGGTTCTCCTTGCCGGGACACAGCGGTCGTCTTTCACCGCTGTCGAGATCCACGATCCACAGCCGGCCGAGAGCCTGGAAGAGGGCACGGCGGCCGTCGGGAGAGTATTGGGCCCAGCGCAGCATCCGGGTCGTGAAGCGTTCCGGCGCCACCTCCACGGGGAAACGCAGGGCCTGGCGGATCTTGCGCTGGTCACGCACGTGGATGGGCACCACCGTCGCCCGCCCCGAGGCCAGCTCCAGGTGCCGGATCCGGCCACCGGCCCAGAACACCAGGCCGGCACTGTCCGGGGTCCAGGCGAAGGCGGGCGTGTTGCCCTGGCTCCCGTTGGCCTCCTGGAGATCCCGGTCCATGGGCTGGTAGATCGGGCGCTGGAGGCCGGTCTGCAGGTCGAGCAGGTAGAGGGCGCTGACCAGCCCGGGAAGACGCTTGACGAAGGCCAGGTAACGGCCGTCGGGTGAAGGCGTGGGCCGGATCGCGCCACCGGGTCCGCCCGCCACCACCTCGCTCTTGCCCGTGGCGGGGTCGAGACGCTTGATGACGAAGATCTGGCCGGTGGAGTCCTTGTTGTACTGCCACACCCGGCCCGGCGTGACGTCCTGGGAGTAGTAGACATACCGCCCGTCGGGCGAGAAGGCCGGCTCGGCGATGTTCTTCTGGCTCTGGGGCCCGTCGGGACGTTCGACCAGTGGCAGGCCTTCGCCGCCATCCACGTGGAAGAGCCAGATCTCACCGGCGGGGATCGAGCGGGTGGAGGTGAAACCCTTGCGGGCGACGATGGACTCGCCGTCCGGACTCCAGGAGGGGTTGTGGACCAGGTGCTCCTTCTCCCGGCTCACCGCCCGCGGATCGCTGCCGTCCGCCTGCATGATCCAAACGTTGTCGGCGCCGTCACGGTCGCTGATGAAGGCGATGCGGGAGCCGTCGGGGGAGAAACGCGGCTGAAAGTTCCAGGGGATGCCGGAGGTCAACGGCCGGGCCTCGCCGCCGGCCAGGGGCACGGTGTAGATGTCACCGAGCATGTCGAAGACCAGGGTGCGGCCGTCGGGACTGACGTCCACGTTGGACCAGGTGGTCTCACGCGTGTCGATGGTCACGCTCGTCCACGATCCCGGAGGATCGGACACATCCCACTTGGATGCCGGGACATCCGGCTCGTCCACCGCGAGAGCCGGGAACAGAACGCACACCAGCAACACGAAGAGCGCCAACACGAAGAGCGCCGGGACCCGGCCGCGAGTCGAGGACATCATGAATCGTCACCTTTCCCGCGACGACCCCCTTCCCGCCGCCGCGACGGCCGACCATGCTAGCAGCCCGCGGGCGCCGCCGGTGAATCACGGTATCTTGGAGCCGACCCCCATGGCGGCCGGAAGCGGTCGCGGAGGCTACCCATGCGTTCGCTGCTGACGGCCGTCGCTCTGCTCGGCGTGCTCTCCCCTGCCCCCTGTTTCGCCACCGACGACGGTATCACCCTGCGCAGCGGCCACCTGGCCGGTCCCGACGACAGCGGAGGCCTGGACGCGGGCCTGCGCCGGGAACCGGCGGCGTTGACCGCCGGCGGGGGCGTGTTGTTGCGGCTGGCGGCGCCGCCCTCCCCGGCGGCGCGGACTCGTCTCGAAAACGCGGGAGCCCGGGTGGCCGCCTGGCTCGGCCCCCGCTCCCTGATCGCCACCCTGGCACCGGGACGCCTGGAGGCCGTGCGGGCCTTGCCGGAGGTGGCCTGGCTGGCGCCCTTCCACCCCGGCTTGCGCCTGGCCCCGGAGCTTGCCGCAGTGCAGGCGGACGATCCCCGGCGACGGATTCCGGTGGTGATCGAAATGTTCCCCGATCTCGACCCCGCCCCTCTCCTCCGGCGCCTCCGACGCCAGGGCATCGACGTGCCGGGGCTGGCGCCGCCCCGGTCGGGCAGCGCCCCCCGCGGGGCCCGGCTGGTCTTCCTCGCGACACCGGCACGTATCGCCGCACTGCGCTCCGAGTGGGCGAAATGGGAGGAGGTGCTGTGGATCGGTCGCCGGCCGAGCTACCGCCTGCTCAACGACGCCTCGGCGTGGGTCGGCCAGTCCGGTCTCGACGGCGGACAGGCGACGCCGATCCACGACGCGGGCCTGCTGGGCCAGGGCCAGGTGGTGGCCGTCTTCGACACGGGCCTCGACGCCGACATGTGCTTTTTTCGAGACGACCTGCTGGGCCTGCCTCCGGTGGCCCTGGGCACGGACCCCGGCGCCCCCGACCCGGCCCAGCGCAAAGTCCGCATCGTGGATTTCCTCTGGAACCAGGACGACCCGGCCAACCCCGCCGACTGGGACAGCCAGGGCCACGGCACCCACGTGGCCGGATCGGTGGCCGCCGACGACCTGGCCACGGTGGGCCTGCGGGACCCCGGGGACGGCATGGCGCCCCGGGCCAGCCTGGTGATCCAGGACGGGGGCTACCAGGTGGACGACTGCGCCGACCTTCCCGCCATCGGCTGCCCGGCCGCCGACCTGCAACCCTTCTTCCTCCAGGCCTACCGGCAGGGGGCGCGAATCCACACCAACTCCTGGGGCGACCGGGAGAACTTCTCGCCGCCGAACATCTATTCCGAAGGTTCCGCCGACGCCGACGCCTTCATGTGGGAACACCCCGACTTCCTGCTGCTCTTCGCCGCGGGCAACTCGGGCCCCGGACCGAACACCGTGGGGAGCCCCGCCACGGCCAAGAACGTGGTGGCGGTGGGGGCCACCGCTCACGGCGCGTCGGCCGGCGCCATGGCTTCGTTCTCTTCCCGGGGCCGGACCGAGGACGGACGCATCAAACCCGACGTGACGGCTCCCGGGGCCGGAGTGATCTCCGCCGACGCGGACGGCAGCGTCGAGACCGACAACTGCTCGACGATCTCCATGAGTGGCACATCGATGGCCACCCCGACCGCGGCGGGCCTCGCCGCCCTGGTACGCGAGTACTTCGAAAAGGGCTTCTACCCCACGGGCCGGGAGAGCCTGTCCGACGCCCTGTCGGCCAGCGCCGCTCTGCTCAAGGCGGCCCTGATCGCCTCGGCCAGGCCGATGGAAGAACTCAGCCCCCCCCCTCCCTCCGACGACCAGGGCTGGGGCAGGATCCTGCTCGACGACGTGCTCTACCTGGCCGACGACCCCCTCCGTCTGCACGTGACCGATGCGATCGACCGATTCAGCACGTCGGGGGAGAGCCCCGACGAGGCGGTGATCGAGGTGCTCGACGACCGCCGACCACTGAAGGTCGTGCTGAGCTGGACCGACTTCCCCTCCACTCCCGCCGCGGCCCTCAACCTGGTCAACGACCTCGACCTGGAGGTGCAGGCGCCTGACGGCACCCTCTACCGGGGCAACAACTTCAGCGGTGGTTTCTCGGTTCCCGGCGGAGTCGCCGACGCGCGGAACAACGTGGAAGTGGTGCGCATCGAAACGCCCCGGGCGGGAAACTGGATCCTGCGGGTCGTCCCGCGGGTGATCGCCGAAGCCGGCCAGGGCTACGCAATGGTGGTCACCGGGCGACTGCCCGCCTCCGGTGTGGTCCTCGAGCGGATGGAGCTGATCATCGATGACGCCGTTGGCGGAAACGGAGACGGCGTGCTGGAGCCCGGCGAATGGGCGGACCTCCCGTTGACCCTGCTCAACAGCGGCGACAGCCCGGCCACAGGCGTGACGGCCGAGTTGACCAGCCTGACCGCCACCGTGGACGTACCCCGGGCGACGACGGTTTTTCCGGACCTGGCCGGTGGCCGGCAGGCCCTCTCGAGCCCCCCTCACCTGAGAATCCACCTGGCCCTGGACCATCCCTGCACCGAACCGGTGACACTGCGCCTGACCTACCGCGCCGAGGGTTACCAGCGCCGGGAAGACCTGACCCTGCCGACGGGCCGCCGGGAGGTCTTCGCCACCGACGACTTCGAGGGGACCACGGGCTGGCGGCACGTGCCGGAAGAGAGCGACGCGGTGAGCGGCGACTGGGTGGTGGGCGATCCGGTGGGCACCGACTACCAACCGGAAGACGACGCCAGCCCGGACCCGGGGCTGCGCTGCCTGTACACCGCACCCAACCCCGGCGGCCAGGCGGGGGTCGATGACGTGGACGACGGCGTGGTCGTCGCCCGCTCGGCGCCTGTCGACCTGTCGGCCCACCCCGAAGCGCGGCTGACACTCGAGCGATGGTTCGCCAACCGGGACACGGGCGAGGACGCGGGAGATTACTTCGAGTTGTCGATTCGCAAGTCCTCCACGGCACCCGAGGTCCTCCTCGAGCGGCTCGGCACGAACGACTCGGCTCCCCGCTGGACCGAGGTGAGCTTCCGCGTGGCGGAGTTCATCGCGCCCAGCGCGGAAACCCAGCTCCGCGTCGCGGCCGCCGACGGGCCGGCCACGGGTAACATCATCGAGGCGGCCATCGACGCGTTGAGCTGGTGGGACCCCCTGTGCGAGACGTGGAATCCTCCGCCGGCACCGATCCGGACCCTCCGCCTCCAACGCCAGGCCGGCGACGTGGAACTGACCTGGCAACGCCCGGCGGCCGACCCCGGCCACGGGGAGGCGGAGAGTTACACGATCCACCGGTCCGAAACTCCCAGCGGCGGCTGGCAGCCCCGGGACGAGGTGGTCGACCCGGCCCCCGTGTTGTCCTGGATCGACGCCGGCGCCGCCGACCCGCAGCCACCGTTCCATGCCTGGCTGGTGCTGGCGACCAACGCCGCCGGCACCTCCGACACCCTGCCGTAGGAAATGGCCCCTGGGCGGCGGGCTACTCCGTGACCTGCAGGGCGATCACCGCGTCGTCCGTGAACAGCGGCACCAGCACGGCGCTGCGTGAGGCATCCCAGCCGATGTCGGCTGGCGCGGCCAGGCCCGAGACGAGGACTTCGCTGCGGCCGTTCGCGTCGATCCGGTAGAGCGCCCGCCCTTTCCAGCTCGAGACGATCAGGCTCCCGTCCCCCGCCGCCACCACGCCATCGAGACCCGCCGCGGGCAGGGAGGCCCACGGCACCAGCTCACCCCCGGCCGTCAGGCGGAAAGCCTGCTCTCCACCAAAGCTCAGCACCACCAGGCCCCCGGCCGTGTCGAGCAATCCATTGGGCTGGTTCAGGCGCGGATCCTCCACCACCAGCCGTACGGCGCCGTCGGCGTCCACCTGGTAGACGCGCCCGGTACCGCTGTCGCTGACATAGACCCCGCCTCGCCCATCGGGGCAGAGATCGTTGAGGAAGACGGAGTCCGCGATGGGAACGCTGCCTTGTGGAGCGCCGCTGACCCGGTCGAAACGCCGCACGGAATGGATGTCCGCCACCCACAGGCTGTCGCCCACCAGGGCCATCCCCTTGGGGGCGTCGAGTCGCACGCCCGCGCCGCGGGAGTCGATCCACCTGAGTGCGGCCACCTTGCCGTCGGGGGAGACCCGGGCGATGAAGGCGTCACCGTCCTCGTCCGAGGGCGAGCCGACGATGTTGCTCACCAGGTAGACGTCGGCCCGGGGATCCCAGAGCACCGATTCGGGAGTCGACAGGCCGGCATCGTCGAGCCGCCAGAGCTGCCGGACCTCACCCGCCGGCCGGCCGGCGCAAGCGGTGATCCCCCCCCAGGACAGACCCAGAAAAAGCGCACCCGCGATGATCCGCCGCACCGACATGCCTCCTCCCGCCACCGGCCGAGGGCCGACCGGGGAGCATTCTACCCTCTTCCCCGACCCTCCCGGCCGGCCGCGCCGGCGTCTCGATCGCCCTTCCCGGCGCGCCCCCCCTCCCCCCGCGCCCCCAGCGGGTCCGGGGGCTTTTCCTTGAACGGAGCCCGGAAAAGCCGTATAGCAGGGAGCAGAATCGGGGCGAAGAGGGTCCGTGGAGGCGCATCGCGAAAACTAGAAAGCGGGGGTCGCCCAGGACCTTCGCCGGGGCATCGAGGCATGCTGCGGCGGGAGGCGAGGGTTCGGCCTGCCTCGTTTTTGTTCGTTTTCGTCCGCGCCTTTTCGGCCATCGTAATTCGCCCGCAGTTCCGCTACGCCACACGCACCTTGGCCGGGATGCCGGCCGCCAAGGAGATCCGGTCGTGAGCAAGCCCCCCGTTCGCCGTGCCTCGTTCTGTGTTCCCCTCCTGCTGGCCTTGCTGCTGGGCCTCTCTTACGCGGCGGCAGCGACCGTGCGTCCGGAGGCCAGCGTCTTCGACGACCTGGCCCAACCGGATCCGGGAGCGGTGCTCTCGACCCGCACCCACCCGATCGGCACCCTGGGCGAGGCCGATCCCCTCCGACGCGCCTGGGAGGCCTTCCGCGCCCACGAAGGCGCCGGCTGGAGCCTGCGCTTCGACCCGCGTTCCGGCCTGCCGGCCCTGGCCCAGGGCCGGACGCCCTGGATCCCCGGACCGGGCAACGACCTGACCGGTGCCCCGGCCGCCGGGCTCGGCGATCTCGAAGCCCTGGCCCGCCGCCTGATCGAACGCTACCCCGACCTCCTCGGCCCCCTCGGCGACCAGCTCGTCCTCGACCCGGCAGCCAGCCGCTTCGATCCCCAGGGCGCCAGCCGCGTCACCTTCCGCCAGCGTGTCGGCGATCTGCAGGTGGATGGCGCCCACTACGACTTCCAGGTGGTACGGGGCAACCTGGTCAGTTTCGGAGCCAGCCGCCTGGCCCCGGTGCGGATCTCCCTGACCCCCACCCTCAGCGCCGACGAGGCCCGCGCGGTGCTCGAGGCCTACGTGGGCCCCGACCGGATGGGCCTGGCACACATGGTGGGAGGCGCACGCCTGGGCCTGATGCCCGTCAGCCCCGATCTCGCCGGCGCACAGGAGTGGACGGGAAACCGCGGTACGGGCATCACCCATCGCCTGTACTGGAGCTTCGTCCTCCAGGCGCCCGGTGAGCCCGCCCGCTGGGTGGCCAAGATCGACGCCCACAGCGGCGAGATGCTGGCCTTCTTCGACTCGACCCACTACGAAGCGGTGCGCGGCGCGATCTACCCGATCTCTCCCGACGGCGACTGCGCCAACGACGGCTGCGAGGTGGCCGGCTACCCGATGCCCTTCGTCGACGTGGCCGAAGACGGCGGCGCGGATGTCTACACCGGCGATTTCGGCGTCTACACCTGCGCCACCCTGGGCTCGGAGGTGCGGACCAACCTCAGCGGGCAGTACTACTACATCACCGATACCTGCGGCGCGATCGACGAGCCCGGCGTCTGCGACGACGACGTGGACCTCGGCCTGAGCGCGGGTCCCAACTGCACGGTGGCCCCCGGCGCCTCGGCGGGGAATACCGAAGCCTCCCGCACCATGTATCACTCGGTGAACCGGGTCGGCCAGAAGGCGCGCTTCTACCTGCCCGACAACTCCTGGCTCAACGGCCGCGTCAACTGCCGATCCAACGTCAGCGGTACCTGCAACGCCTTCTGGAACGGCACCATCAACATGTACAGGGAAGGTGGCGGCTGCAACAACACCAGCCTGATCAACGGCGTGGTGACCCACGAATGGGGTCACGGCTTCGACCAGAACGACGGGGGCGGTTACGACAACCCGTCGGAGGCCTACGCCGACGTGGTGGCGATCTTCGAGAGCCGCGAGTCCTGCGTCGGCCGCGGCTTCTACGCCGACGGCCGGACCTGCAGCGGCTACGGTGACAACTGCCTGACCTGCACCGGCATTCGCGACATGGACTGGGCGGCCCGCGAGGCGAACACCCCGGCGACTCCCACCAACTTCACCGGTGACCGCTGCGGCGGCGGCGGCGGCCCGTGCGGCAAGGAAGTCCACTGCGAGAGCTACGTCATCTCGGAGGCGATCTACGACCTGGCCACCCGCGACCTGCCCGCCGCCGGCTGGGACGAGGCCAGCGCCTGGCAGATCGCCGAATACCTGTGGTACTCCTCCCGGGACGGCTCCACCGGCGACGTGTACAACTGCTCGCTGCCCGACGCCGACAGTTGCGGCACCGGCACGTGGTACCACCGGATGCGGGTCGCCGACGACGACGACGGCGACCTGTCCAACGGCACTCCCAACGCGGCGGCCATCTTCGCCGCCTTCGACCGCCACGACATCGCCTGCGGCCTGGCCTCGGATCCCGAGAACCAGAGCCAATCCGCCTGCCCCACCCTGGCGCCCCCCGTGGTGACGGCCAACCCCACGACCAACGCGGTCGAGCTGACCTGGGACCCGGTACCCGACGCGGGCAGCTACGTGATCCACCGCACCGACATCGGCTGCAACCGCGGCCACACTCCGCTGGCGCGGATCGAAGCCCCCGCGACCACTTACACCGATGACGAAGTGATCAACGACTTCACGGTCTACTACCGGGTACAGGCCTTCGGCACCAATCCCCAGTGCGCCGGTCCCGTCTCCGCCTGCATCGAGACCGCGCCCCAGCCCTTCGCCGGCAAGGTGCGCTTCGACCAGGCCACCTACGGCTGCAGCAACCTGATCACCCTGCGCGTAACGGACGCCAACGTGGGCGCGGCGACGGTCTCGGTGACGGTCTGGTCCGACACGGAGCCCACTCCCGAGACGGTGATCCTCAACGAGACCGCCGCCGGCTCGGGCAAGTACGAGGGCACCATCACCACGACCTCTTCCGGTCCGGTCAACGGTGACGGCCTGCTCAGCACCACCGACGGCGATCTGCTGACCGCCGAGTACATCGACGCGGACGACGGCGCCGGCGGCACCAACGTCACCCGCCAGGACACCGCCGCCTCCGACTGCATCTTCCCCGTCATCAGCAACGTGGGCGAGTCGGGGATCACCGGCTCCCAGGCCACGGTGAGCTGGAACACCGACGAGATCTCCGACACGGTGCTGATCTGGGGTGAGGTCAAGCCGCCGAGCCAGACGGCCACCGGAGCCAACGGGGTGACCCAGCACGACGTGACCCTCACCGGCCTGGCGGAGTGCACGGTGTACTACTACGAAGTGCAGTCCACCGACCCGGCGGGCAACCTGGCCGCCGACGACAATTCCGGCGCCTACTACCACTTCGAAACCCTGGGGGACTTCGGCGACGGGCTCCAGCCCTGCCACGCCGGCCAGGCCCGCATCGACAACGCCGTCTACTCCTGCTCCGATTCGGTGACCTTCCGGGTCACCGACCTGGACCTCAACGCGGATCCCGAGGTGGTGGAGACCGCCGTCCTGAAGGTGACCTCCTCGACGGATACCACCGGTGAGCTGGTCACCGTCACCGAGACCGGCGTCAACACTTCCAAGTTCACCGGGAGCATCAGCACGGTCTCCGGCGCGGCGACACCGGGCGACGGCCTGCTGCAACTCTCCGACGGCGACGTGATCACGGTGACTTACGAGGATGCCGACGACGGCAGCGGCAGCCCGGCGATCAACTTCGACGTGGCCGATGCCGACTGTGGTGGTCCCCCGGTCAAGGACTTGCAGGTCGACACCATCACCGACCAGCGGGCGACGATTCGCTGGAACACCGACGAGCCGGGGGACACGGTGGTGGAGTGGGGCACGACCCCGTCGCTGGGCCAGACATCTTCTTCCAGCTCGCTGACCGGCGGGCACTCGGTGACCCTCAACCAGTTCAGCGACTGCCAGGAGGTCTACTTCCGGGTCTCGAGCACCGACGCCTACGGCAATACCACCACCATCGACGACAGTGGCCAGCCCTTGCGCTTCGCCCTGGGTAACATCCCCGGTCTGTACTACCGCGAGACCTTCGAGAACGGCACCAACGGCTGGACCCTCCAGGGCGAGTGGGAGGTCGACAGCCCCCAGGGCCTGGGCGGTGATCCCGCCGACGCCTACAACAACCAGGGCGTGCTGGGCGACGACCTCAGCGGCCTGGGCAGTGACGCCGGTCGCTACGAGCCCGGCGCGGCCACGGTGGCCTCCTCGCCGGTGCTCGACGCGACGAACTGGACCCACACCGAACTGCTCTACCGCAGACGCCTGCGGGTACACGGCTCCGACGACGCCTCCCTGTGGGTCTTCGCCGGACCGGGCTATCCCCTCTACCGCAACGACGGTGCGACCCTGCGGGAGTCCACCTACAGCCTGCAGCGCAACGACCTGACCAGCCTGGTGGACGGCAGGCCCCAAGTCCACCTGGAGTTCCGTCAGAGCGCCGACGGATCGGTCCAGGAAGGTGGCTGGACCATCGACGACGTGATCCTCAAGGACGGCAGCCTGCCGGACTTCGGAAGCTGCTCGGACTGCTCGTCGATCCCCTCCTTCCGCGGAGCCACCAGCGCCAAGGACAACGACGCCTGCGGCGCCAGCGGCGTGACGGTTTCCTGGGACAAGGCGGTTTCCTGGGGCACCGGCGGCGGCGGCAGCTACAACGTCTACCGCAGCACCGACCCCGCTTTCGTTCCCTCCGCTTCCACCCTGGTGGCCAGCGGTGTGACGACCCTTTCCTACGACGACACCGCAGCCCCCACCGACAGCACCCTCTACTACGTGGTCCGCGCGGAGACCGACGAGACCTGCGGCAGCGGCCCGGCCAACTCCGGCAACGAGGACGCCAACGACGTCCACGTGACCGTCTCGGAGACCACGAGCTGGCCCACGCCGCCGGCGGTGCAACAGGTGCGGGTAGACCTGGTGGGCAAGGCCCACGTGCGGCTGTCGTGGGACGCGGCTCCCGACGCGACGGTCTACAATGTCTACCGCTCCAGCACTCCGGACGGAAACTTCACCCTGCTGGGCACGACGACGACCCTGCACTACGAGGACCGCAACCAGGGTGACGTGGCAGACACCTGGTTCTACCTGGTGAAAGGATCCAACCCCTGCGACAACGAAGGTCCCTGATCACTCTCGACGCCGCCGGCAGCGCCCGCCTCGTGCTGGCCCTGCTGGCGGCTTGTTTGTTCCTGGCAGCCGCACCGGCGAGCGCTCCCTCCGGGCGTCCCGCGGGGATCGTACTGATCACCCTGGACACCACCCGGGCCGATCACCTGGGCTGCTACGGCCGCAGCCCCTCTCCCACCCCGAACCTCGACGTCCTGGCCGCCGCCGGAGTGCGCTTCGACCAGGCCCTCTCCCCCGCGCCCCTGACCCTGCCGGCCCACGCGAGCGTGATGACCGGCCTGCCGCCGCGCCTTCACGGCGCCCGGGACAACGGCGAGCGACTGCCCCCCGGGGTCAAGACCCTGGCAGAAGCTCTCGCCGATGCCGGCTGGCAGACCGCCGCCGTGGTGGGCTCGGCGGTGCTCGACCGGGCGACCGGCATCGACCGCGGATTCGCCGTCTTCGACGATCAGGTGCGGCAGGGCCCCCGGCGCTGGTTCGACTGGCGGGAGCGGGCCGCCAGCCAGGTGGTCGATCGGGCCCTCGAAGAAGTCGCAAGGCTCGAGTCCCCGTTCCTGCTCTGGGTCCACCTCTACGACCCCCACCTGCCCTGGGTCGCCCCCGAACCCTGGCGCAGCCGTTTCGAGGGCCACCCCTACCAGGCCGAGATCGCCTTCGCCGACGACCAGCTCGGGCGGCTGCTGGCGGCCGTGCGTCGCCGCTGGCCGGCGGTGCTGGTGGCGGTGGCGGGGGACCACGGCGAGAGCCTGGGCGAGCACGGGGAGAAGGACCACGGAGTGCTGCTCTTCCAGACCACCCAGCGAGTACCGTTGATCCTCGCCGGCCCCTCCGTCCCGGCCGGCCGGGTGGTCCGCACGCCGGTGGGCCTGGTGGACCTGGCGCCCACCCTGTTGCGCCTGGCCGGCGTGAAAGTGCCGAAGACGATGGAGGGGCGGCCCCTGATCGACGACGGCCGGGTCAGCGCACCTGCCGACCGCGCCTTCGAGATGGAAGCCCTGCACGGGGCCCGGGCCTACGGCTGGCGCCCCCTGGCCGGAGTGGTCAAGGGTCGATTCAAGCTCCTGAGTGCGGGCCGTCCCCACCTCTACGACCTGGCCGCCGACCCGGCCGAGCGGCGTGACCTGGCCACCACGCACCCTCGCGTCGTCGCCGCCCTCGTCGATCGGCTCCCCGCCCTGGACGGGGCGGCGGCCCCGGGAGAGGAGACGGCGGCCGATACCGAGCGGCTGGCCACCCTGCGCTCACTGGGCTACGCCGCCGGCGCCCCCCCCCTGCCCGGCGACCGGCGACCGGATCCCCTCGAAGCGGTGGCTTCCCTCCAGGTGCTGCATCACGCCCGGGAGGTCCTCGCCGCTCCCGACGCCGACCCCCGGGCCCTGGCCCAGGCCACCACCCGGCTCGAACACATGCTCGCCGACAACCCCGCCAACCTCCCCGCCCGACTCACCCTGGGCAACCTGTGGCTGGCCCGCGGGCAGGTCGCCCGGGCGATCACCGTCTACGAGCAGGCGCTCCGCCGCGCCGCCGACGACGACCGGGTCCATCAGCTCCTCGGCCGGGCCTGGCGCGCCCGGCGCCCGGTCACCGAGGAGTCCCTGGCCACCGCCGCGGCCGCCTTCCGCCGGGCCCTGGAACTGCGTCCCCGCAACCCCGAGGCCACCGGCGGCCTGGCCGAGACCCTGATCGATCTCGGCCGCGCCGATCAGGCTCTGGCCGTCCTCGACCAGGCAGCGGCCCGAGACGTGGAAGACCCGCGCCTGCTGCTGCTTCGCGGCTCGCTGCTCGCGGCGGCGGGCCGGGGCGAACCGGCCCTGCAGGCCTTCCGCCGGGCCCTCGAACTCGATCCCACGGACGCCGCGGTCCTCGAAGCGATGGGCAAGCTGTCCTGGACCCGGGGCCGGCCCGGGCAGGCCGCCGACTACTACCGGCAGGCCCTGGCCGCCGCGCCCCGCCCGGAACTGGCCCGGACCCTGGGCTCGATCTACCTGGCTCTCGAGAACATTCCCGCCGCCCGCCAGGCCTTCGAAACCGCCCTGCGCCTCGATCCCGACGGGCGGGAGGCCGGACGCATCCGCGAGATCCTTCGGGAACTGCCCCGCTGACCCGCCCCCTGGACGCAGCTCAGGCTGGAACGAGATCCATCCCCGGAAACAGGTAGCCGATCTCGAAAGCCGCCGTTTCGGGCGCGTCGGAACCGTGGAAACCGTTGCACTGGATGTTCGTCCCGAAACGCTGCCGCAGAGTGCCCTCGGCGGCTTCCGCCGGATTGGTGGCACCCAGCAGCTCCCGCCAGCGGCGGATGGCGTCTTCTCCCTCGAGAACCATCAACAGCGCCGGACCGCTGCTCATGAAGTCGGTCAGTTCACCGAAGAAGGGCCGCTGACGGTGGACCGCGTAAAAGCCCTCGGCCTGGCTCTTGCTCAGTTGGGCCCTCCGCAGGGCCACAGGCTGCAAGCCGGCCTCCTCGATCGCGGTGAAAACAGCTCCCAGTACGTTCTTCTTCACGACATCCGGCTTGATCATCGCCAGGGTTCGTTCACGAGCCATGAGGATTCCTCTCCCCGGCGCCGCAGCCGGTTGGCCGCGGCGCTCTCTCCAATTCGATACCTACGCCTTCGACGGGCTCAGCGGCCCAGGGCCTCGAGCACCCTCTTGCCGATTTCCGCCGGCGAGTCCGCCACGAGGATGCCCGCGTCCCGCAGGGCCTGCTTTTTCTCCGCCGCCGTACCCTTGCCGCCACTGATGATGGCGCCGGCATGCCCCATGCGCCGTCCGGGAGGCGCCGTGGCCCCAGCGATGAACGAGACCACCGGTTTGCTCATGTTGTCGCGGATCCAGGCCGCGGCCTCTTCCTCGGCGGTGCCGCCGATCTCTCCGATCAGCACGACGGCCTCCGTCTGGGGGTCCGCCTCGAACTCGGGCAGCAGCGAGGTGAACGGCGAGCCGATGATCGGATCACCACCGATGCCGATACAGGTGCTCTGGCCCAGGCCCGCCCGGCTGAGTTGGTCGACAGCCTCGTAAGTCAGCGTACCGGAGCGCGACAGCACGCCCACGGTCCCCGGCTGGTGAATCTGGGCCGGCATGATGCCGATCTTGCAGCGGCCCGGCGTGATGATGCCCGGGCAGTTGGGGCCGATCATCCGGGTCCGCGAGCCGGAGAGAGCCTGCGCCACCTTGACCATGTCCCTGACGGGAATCCCCTCGGTGATCGTCACCAGCAGCGGGATACCCGCGTCGATGGCTTCGAGGGCCGCGTCGGCGGCGAAGGCCGCGGGAACGAAGACCGCCGAGGCGTTGGCCCCGGTGGCCGCCATGGCTTCGGCGACGGTGTTGAACACCGGGATCCCCTCGTGGATCTGCCCGCCCTTGCCCGGCGTGACGCCCGCCACGACCCGGGTTCCCGATTCGACCATCTTCCTGGTGTGGAAGGAGCCTTCCGCACCCGTCATCCCCTGGACGACGACCTTGGTGCCCGCATCGATCAGAATACTCATGCCGCACCTCCACGGGTGGCTGCCACGACCTTCCGCGCGGCCTCGTCGAGGCCCTCGGCCACCTGGAGTTCGAGTCCCGAATCGGCCAGCATCTCGCGCGCCTGCTCCGCATGGGTTCCCTGCAGGCGGACGACCAGCGGTACCCCGATCTTCACCTCGCGGGCCGCGGCGATGATGCCGTCGGCCACCCGGTCACAGCGCACGATGCCGCCGAAGATGTTGACCAGCACGGCCCGCACGTCTGGGTCGGAAAGAAGGATCCGGAAAGCGTTGGTCACGGACTCCTTGTTCGCCGAGCCCCCCACATCGAGGAAGTTCGCCGGCCGCGCCCCCGCCATGTCGATGATGTCCATCGTCGCCATCGCCAGGCCGGCGCCGTTGACCATGCAGCCCACCGTGCCGTCCAGCTTGATGTAGTTCAGGTCGTAGCGCGAAGCCTCCACCTCGAGGGGATCCTCCTCGTCCAGGTCCCGCAGCTCGGCGATCTCCCGGTGACGGAAGAGAGCGTTGTCGTCGAAGTTGAGCTTGGCATCGAGAGCGTAGAGATCGCCCGCGGGCGTGGTCACCAGCGGATTGATCTCCACCAGCGAGGCATCACACTCGTCGAAGCAGCGGATCATCGCGCCGAGCATCCCGGTGAAGGCCTTGACCTGGGCCGGCGCAAACCCCAGGCCGAAACCGATCTTCCGGCCCACGAAGGGCAGATAGCCCACGGCGGGATCCACGTCCTGGCGCAAGATCTTCTCGGGCGTCTGTGCGGCGACCTTCTCGATCTCCACACCCCCCTCGGCCGAAGCCATGACCGTCAGGCGGGCCCTGGCGCGATCGATCAATACGCTCAGGTAGTACTCGTGCTCGATGTCGAGGGCCTCGGTGACGTACACCTTGCGCACCAGCTTGCCCTGGGGGCCGGTCTGGGGCGTGACCAGGGTCATACCGAGGATCCGGCCTCCCTGCTCGACGGCCTCGTCGATGGTCTTGCAGAACTTGATGCCCCCACCCTTGCCTCGCCCACCGGCATGGACCTGGGCTTTGACCATCACCGGCGCGCCGATCTCCGTGGCGGCGGCCCGGACGTCTTCGACGCTCTCGGCGATCTTGCCTCGGGGCACTTTCACCCCGAAACGGGCGAGGATGTCCTTCGCCTGGTACTCGTGCACGTTCAAGGCTGTTCCTCCTGGCCCTTTCGAGGCGAGCGGGCCCACCGGCTCGAGCGGCGGGGGTGGGATGCGGCCCGGCTCCGAAAAGGGAGAATGCAGAGCGAAGGGCATCCTAGTCGCCTGCAGCCCCGGGGGCAACAGATCCACCCCCCCGCGCCCCGCGATTCGGCCTAAAATCCCCCCGTGCCTGTCCTGCTGCCCCTGCTCCTCCTCGCCCCGGGCCCCGGCGTGCCGGTCCCGGCGCCCCCCGTGCCCATACGGCGGGTGATGGAACGCTGGCAGCTGGAGCCGGGCGAGCTGGGCCTCCTGGCGGTGGACGCCGACACCTTCCGCCCGGTCCTGGCCCACCGCCCCGACCAGCCCCTGCGCCCGGCCTCCACCATGAAACTCCTGACCACCGCCTGCGCCCTCGAGCGCCTGGGCCCGACCCGTCGCTTCGAGACCGTTTTCCGCGCCGACCGCCGGCCCGACGCCGAAGGCCGGATCGAGGGCTCCCTCTACGTGGTGGGGGGAGGCGATCCCCTCCTGCGGGGCGAGGACATGTGGGTCGCGCTGCGGGAGCTGGCCGCCCTCGGCACCCGCGAGATCTCCGGCGACCTGGTGGTCGACGGCCATCTCTTCGGCCCCCCCGCGCGACCGGCGTCCTGGCCGCCGGCCCGGCGCAGCCAGCCCTACGAAGCCGACCAGCAGGCCCTGGCCCTGGCCTGGAACAGCATCGAGGTGATCGTGCTCCCCGGCCCCGCGCCGGGAACCCCCGCCAGGATCGCCACCTTTCCCCTCGCCGCCGGCGTGGAACTCGCAGGCCGACCGCGGACGGGCACCTCCACCTCCATCACCGCCGGCTACCAGCCAGGCGAAAAGGGGCGGGCAGGCCGCATCCTGGTGCAGGGCACGGTGGCGGCGGGAGGCCCGCCCTACCGGCGCTGGCTTCACCTGGGCCAGCCCCTGATGGTGGCCGGGCGCGCCCTGTCCGAACTCCTGCCGGCGGCGGGCATTCACCTCCACGGCGGCCTGCGCCGGGGGCGGGCCCCCGACACGGCTCCCGTTCTGCTCCGCCGGACCTCCCCACCCCTGGCCGAGATCGTGGCGGCGACGAACAAGTTCTCGAGCAATTTCGCCGCCGAGATCCTGCTCCGCCTGCTCGCGGTTCGCCCCGGGGACCCCCCGGCCACCACCCGTGCCGGCCTGAAGGTTCTCGAAGGCTGCCTCGACCGCTGGGGCATCGACCGCAGCCGGCTGATCCTGGCCGACGGCTCCGGCCTGGCTCCCGTCGACCGCCTGACTCCGCGCAGCCTGGTCGCCGTACTCCAGCGTGCCGAACGGGCCGCCGACTGGGGCCCCGAACTGCTGACATCCCTGCCCCGGGCGGCCGAAGACGGCACCCTGCGCCGGCGCCTGGCCTCCTACCGGGGCCGGCTGCGCGCCAAGACCGGTTCCCTCACCGGTGTGTCGACGCTGGCAGGAAAGCTCGTGCTCGAAGACGGCCGACGGCTGCTCTTCGCCATCCTCGTCCAGCGCAAGCCGCCCCGACCGGCCCCGGCGGCCCTGGTCGACGAGTTGCTCGCCGCCGTCGAAGAGGCGCTCCCGGCGCCCGGTCCGGAGAACTCGCAGGCCGTCGACGATGCCTTGCCGGCGCCGGGGGACGCGCATCCGGCGGCGAGCCGCCCGGCGCCCGGAGGGCCGAGGCGTAGGGTGGGCTAGAAAGGCAGGCCGATGGAAAACTGGAAACTGTTGGTGCGGTCACCGGGCTGCTCACGCACGGGCCAGCCGTAGATCAGGCGGATCGGCGCCTGGAAGACCGGCAGGAAGACCCGGAATTCGAACCCGGCGGCCATGCGGGCGGTCGACAGGCTCCAGCTCTCGCCGTTGTCGTACACACCACCGGCGTCGAAGAAGGCCGCCATCGTCGCCGTGCGACCGATGGGGATGCCGAACTCGAGTTGCAGCAGGCCGAACTTGCTCCCCCCGACCAGCACCGGCCGCGGCACCGCGATGCCGGTGATCGGATCGGGGATCGGGTTGCCGCTCTGATCGACGGGCAGGATGAAGCGCACCGGCGAGAGCGAGCGGGTTTCGAAAACCCGCGGCCCGATGGTGTCACCCCCCATGAAAAAGCGGGTGAAGCGCGGCACGCCGGAGACGAAGCCCGCCTCCCGGTGGACGCCGCCGAAGGGCCGGACCCAGCCCACTTCGCCGTGGATCGCCAGGAAAAAGCGCCGGAAGACCGGCTTGTACCAACTGCTCTCGATCCGCGGTTTGAAGTAACTCGCCTCCGAGCCCAGCAGATCCGAGGTGATCTGCGGAAGGATCAGCAACTCGAAGCCCCGGGTCGGACGAAGGAAGTTATTGACGTTGCGGTAATTGAAAAGCGGCGTGATGGAGGCGATGCGGGTTTCGGTCTGGGCGAAGTCCTGGGAGAGGTCGAGGGTGTCGGCGCTGATGTTCTCGTAGCTGTAGCGCACCTGGAACGAACTGTAGTTGCCCAGTCGCTTGCCCACCATGATCGACCCGCCCGTGGAGGTCTGGGACAACCGCTGCAAGGCGCCGGCCGCGTCCCGGGCCCGCCCGAAGTCCAGCGAACGGCGGGAGATGGTGAAGCCGAAAGTATAGGGCTTGCCCATGAACCACGGTTCGACGAAGGAGATCGCCGCGCGGCTCGCACGGCCGCCCACCGAGGCATAGAAACTCAGTGATTCGCCCCGCCCCAGGAAATTCCGGGTCTGGTAGCTGGCGAGGAAGAAGCCGCCCTCCAGCTCACTGTAACCGCCGCCGACCTGGATCTCGTTACGGGATTGCTCTTCGCCGTCGATGATGACGTCGACTTCCGCGGCGTCCGGATCGGGCTCGAGGGTCGGTTCTTCTCCCGGCACCCAGAAGGCGAGCTGCCGCAACTTCTGCATCGAGACATCGAGGGCCTGGCGGTCGAGGACGCCGCCCTCGACCACGTTCAGCTCGCGGCGAAGAACCTCGTCGCGGGTGGTGGTGTTGCCGCGAAACTCGATGGTGTCGATGGTGTAGGCCTGGTCCTCGTCGATCTGCACCACCACGTCCGCGACGAACTCCCCCTCGTGACGCTCGAAGCGCCGCGAGGCCACCGCGTAGACGTAGCCCCGCCGGCCGTAGAACTGCTTGATCCTCTCCAGTCCCGCCTCGATGGCCCCGTCGGCCAGCACCGATCCTTCGCGCAGCGGGAACAGGGCGCGCAAGAACCGGTCGTCGAAAAGCTGGTTGCCCTCGAAGGTGATTTCGCCCAGCCGATAGACCTCCCCTTCCTCGACGGGAATGGTGAGGTAGACCCATTTCTTTTCCTTGACTTCGAGTTCAAGATCTGCGTCGGCTTCCGCCCCGGCGCGGTCGCCCCGGGCCAGCGGCAGGGGGGGAAGCTCGTCCTCGAGGTCAGCCGTCTTCGCCTGCTTCCGGCGCTCACGCTCAGCCTTCCGCCTCTTTTTGCGGGCCTCCCTCTCGGCGCGCCTGCGGGCCTTGTCCTCGGCCCGGCGACTGCGCACGGTCTTGATTTCGACGATCGGCGGCCGGACGTCCACGTCCAGGTACCCGTGATCGCGGTAGTATTGCAGGACGTGGGTCACGTCCTGCTGGTATTTCAAGGGGTGATAGAGCGCCTTGCGGGAGAACGGCCACCACCAGCGCCACTCGCGGGTCAGTTCCAGGCGATCCTTCAGCTTGCCGTCCTTGAAGGCCTTGTTGCCGACGAAATCCAGCTTGCGGATCTTCGTCTTGCCACCGGGCACGATGCGGAAGAACACCGAACGAGTGGAGGGTGAGCGCTCCTCCACCACCGCCTTCACCTTGGCGTCGAGATATCCCTTCTGGCCGAGCAGATCCCGGATCAGGGCCTCCGCCCGCCAGAGCTTCTTGCGGTCCAGCGGAGAACCCACGCCGAGGGTGAAATCCCGTTCCTCGTAGTAGTCCTCGATTTGCTGCTGGCTGACCGCCTTGACCTTCTGGTAGTCGACCTCGAGGATCGTGGGTCGCTCCTCGAGCTCCACGATCAGGACCGCCCCCTCGGGGTCGCAGCGCTTGAAAAAGCGCAGGTCGGAGAAGTAACCCCTCTCCCAGAACCGCCGGTACTCGCGCCGGATCTGCGCCTCGTTCCACGGATCGCCGGGTTTGATACCCAGATCGAAGCGCACGGCGTCGGCGCTCATCCGCCGGTTGCCCCGGACCTCGATGGCGTAGATCGTCGAGCAGTCCTGCCCCTCCCCTGTGCCTTGGGCGACGGCCCCGACAAGGGTCCCCAAAAGGACCCCCAGCATGGCCCATGCCCGCAGCGGGGCCCTCTGTTTTCCGGTCTCCAAGCTCATGTCCGCCACAGACTAGCCTGCATCGCAGGGGCTCGCTATCGCCTGGCCAGCCAGTCGCCCAGCATGTCCGAGATCTGTCGACGCAGGCGTTCCTGGCGGCCTCGGAACGACAGGACCTCGCGCTCCACCCCCTCGATGATGTAGAAGCGTTCGCTGCCGTCGGGATGGCGCACCAGCTTCCAGGGGCCGAAACGCACGGCGTAGAGCCGGTCCCCGCTCACGGGACCGGGCAGGGACTCGCTGAAAACGGGGCCGGACTGGGGATCGCGGGGAATCGAACGAGGATCGACGAGATAACGGGAGAGATCCTCCCCCTCGCAGCGGCGCCCGCTGGCCAGGCCGATCAGTCCCAGCACGGTGGGCGCCACGTCCACCAGGGAGGCCGGCCCCTGCACGCTGCCCCCGGGATCGACCCCCGGACCGGCGACGATCCAGGGGACGTGGAGCACCCCTTCGGGGAGGGCGGACCCCGCCTCGAACCACACCCCGCCCTCTCCCAGGCAAATACCGTGCTCGGCGACCAGCACCACGATCGTGCGGTGCAATTCCCCCCGCGCGCGCAGCAATTCCCACATTTCCCCCACGGCCCGGTCGGCCTCGAGCACCTGCTCCTGGTAGCCCCTCAGCCAGGCGTTGAGAGGCTGGCTCCGCTGGTCCGGGTCGGCCCAGCGGGGCGGCAGGGGAATCGGATCCACCTCGCCGGCCCGCCTCCCGCTCGCCGAAGGCCGGGGCGTCGGGCGGGCCGGACCCGCCAGTTCGACCCAGGCGCACCAGGGCCCCCCGCTCGATCGGCCGAGCCAGTGCCGAAAGCGCTCGACAGTCTCTCCCGCGGGCCGGATGCTCCGCCCGGGGACCCGGGAGAAGGACCGCCAGAAGCGGCCCAGCGTGGCCCGGGCCAGCCAGTCCTGCAGGCCGGTCAGGTCATCGTAGACATGGAAATAGTCGGCCAGTCCCGTGCGCTGCCCGTCCAGGCGCCGCCAGGAGACGAAGGCCGCGGTGGCGTAGCCGTGGGAGGCCAGCGCTCCGGGCAGGCTCGGCGGGCGCCAGCCGCGCACCGGCCCCTCCTGCCGGTGGGAGGAAGGGTAGAGCCCGGTGAGCAGGGAGGCGGCGGAGGAGACCACCGAGGTCGAAGGGGCCTGGGCCGCGCGGAAGTGCACGCCCCGATAGGCCAGGGCGTCGAAGTTCGGGGTGGGTTCGGCCCGGGACCGGTAGAGGCTGAGGACGTCCGCCCGCAAGCCGCTGACACTGACCAGCAACAGGTTGGGATGGGTGCCGGCGGGCCGGTTTCCGTCGCGCAGCGCAGGGCCCACCGCGCCGGTCGCCAGCAACCCGACGGCCAGGGCCAGGGCCCCACCGCTGGTGATCGCCAGCCCCCAGCTTCCCCGCCGCGCCCGCAGGACCACCGCCGGCAGGAGCAGGAAGACGGTCGCCGTCACCACCAGCGCCAGGGCGGCGAGAAAGAGCAGTCGGCCGGGGGGCGCGGTGCCGGATCCCCAGCGCAGGGGCAAGGGCGAGACGGCCAGCAGGAAGGCGACCGTCCAGCGACCCAGGGCATAGCGCCCGGGCCGAGCGCCGAACAGGCGGCCGACGCCCAGGGCGGTCATGGAGAAGGCCGCGCCCAGGCCGGCGCCCAGCAGCCACCCCGCCAGCACGGAGAGCAGCAGCAACGCGATGGCGTCGAGCCAGCGCGGTCCCGGGTGAAAACCCGCCGTCAGCACCCGCAGGGCGTCGACCAGGCCCAGTACGGTGCCGAACCCCGCCCCCAGCCAGACCCCGGAACGCAGCGCGGACGGCGGCCCGGCGGGCGCGTGGCGCGGCGCCATACCCTGGCGGGCGTAGAAACGAATCAGCCACCCCTCGAGGCCCGCGCCCCGGCGCGCGGTGAGCACCCTCAGCGCGGCGAAGAGGAACAGGCCCTGCAGCGGGTTGGTCAGGCGGAAGAGGCTGATGCCCAGGGTCCCCAGGTGCACGCGGGTCCCACCGGTGCCCAGCAGCACCACCACCGCCAGCCCGAAGACCACCAGCCCCAGGTTCGCAACCCGGGCACTCCAACGGCGCGGGTCGATCATCGGGGAGCGCGGGCCAAGGGTCGGGGCTCTCGATGGCGGGCCCGTTCTACGGGCGGTCGTGGAAACATGCGGGCTATTCTATCCTTGCCCCGGCGGCGGACGCCCGCCCACAAACCCCGGGGAGAGGCGAGACCATGGACAGCCAGCAGTCCCTGCAGGCCAGGCTCATCACCCTGAGCGAGGAACTGGTCGCCCAGCAGGAAGCCAAACTGCGTCGCATCGGCGAGGCGATCTGCCCGGATCTCAGCCTGGACGATCTCTACTGCCCCGACGACATCCCCCGCCTCCGAAGTGACCCCCATTTTCTCTACGAGCACGGGGTGCTGGCGGGTCTCTCCGCCGCGGCGGCCGCCGTTCGTGCGCTGCTGCGGGAGATCGAACTGGCCGAGGCCGATCGCCGGGCTGGGCAAGAGCCCTGACGGTCCGTATCATGGCGCGGACCCCCACCATCCCGTGTTTCCGATAAAGGCGAATAGCTGTGGCTGAATTCAAGGAAGTGAAGATCCCCGAAGGTGACCGGGTCCGGATCCAGGCGGGCCGCGTCGAAAGCGGCGACCGCCCCATCATCGGCTGCCTCCGGGGCGACGGTATCGGCCTGGACATCACTCCGGTCATGCAGACGGTGGTCGACGCCGCCGTCGAGCGGGCCTACGGCGGCCGCCGGTCCATCGCCTGGTGCCCCCTCTACGCGGGCCTCGAGGGGCTGCAGCGCTATGGCAGCGAGTTCCCGGAGGAAACCGTCGAGGCGATCCGGTACCTGAAGGTGGCGATCAAGGGCCCCTTCACCACGCCCATCGGCGAGGAGACCCACGTCTGCCTGCACTGCGCCCACCAGCAGTACCACGCCGGAACCTGCGACAAGTGCGGCAAGAACGACGGCGTCACCGAACGTTTCCGCTCGATCAACGTCCGTTTCCGCCAGCACCTCGATCTCTTCGCCTGCGTCCGACCGATCCGCTACTTCGAAGGCGTGCCTTCGCCCAACAAGTACGCCGACCGGGTCAACTTCGTCATCTTCCGTGAGAACACGGAGGACGTCTACGCCGGCTACGATTTCGAGCGGGGCAGTGACATGGCCGAGGCCATCATCGCCCTGATCAAGGAAAAGACGGGACGGGAAATCCGCTCCGACTCGGGCATCGGCGTCAAGCCCATTTCCGTCTTCGGCACCGAACGCCTGGTGCGCAAGGCCATCGAGTGGGCGATCCGTCAGGGCCTGCCCTCGGTCACCCTGGTGCACAAGGGCAACATCATGAAGTTCACCGAGGGCAGCTTCTGCAAGTGGGGCTACGAAGTGGCCGAACGCGAATTCGGCGACAAGCTGGTCAGCGAGAAGAAGCTCTGGGACGAACTCGACGGCAAGATGCCCGCGGGCAAGGTGCTGATCAAGGACCGCATCGCCGACTCGATCTTCCAGCAGATCCAGACCCGACCCGACGAGTACAGCGTGATGGCCCTGCCCAACCTGAACGGCGACTACCTCTCCGACGCGGCGATCGCCCTGGTCGGCGGCCTGGGACTCGGTCCCGGCGCCAACATGTCCGACGACATCGCCCTCTTCGAGGCGACCCATGGCACGGCCCCCAAGTACACGGGACAGGACAAGGTCAATCCGGGCTCACTGATCCTCTCCGCGGTGATGATGCTCGAGCACCTGGGCTGGAAGGAAGCCGCCGAGCTGATCAACGACGGCATGGCCCAGTCGATCCGCCAGGGCGTGGTGACCTATGACCTGGCGCGGCTGATGCGGCGCGAAGGCCGCGAGGACGTGACCGAAGTCTCCTGCTCGGGCTTCGGCAAGGCGATCGTCGAACGGATGTAGCTGACCTCCGGCAGCCGCCCTCCACCGGGGAGGACGGCTGCCTTCTCCGCGGCCCCCCGGCCGCCACCGGATCGTGGCCATGATCGTCTGGCTCGAGAAAGGTGCCGACGCCTCATACGTCCAGCGGGTGCTGGCGGACCTCGGACTCTGGGCGCTCCGCCTCGACGGCCCGGAAGGGACGGTGGGATTCTCGGTGCAACCCTGGTCCCGCAAGGTTCCCCTCGAGACCCTTCGGGGCATCGAGGGGGTCGCCTCGGTCGCCGCCCCCGCCTCGAGCCACAGGCTGGTGGACGCCGCCACCCTGCCCGTGGAGGTCGCCGGGGTGAGGATCGGCGGCTCCCGGCCGGTGCTGATGGCGGGCCCCTGCAGCGTGGAGACCCCCGGGCAGATCGAACAGGTCGCCGGTCGGCTGGCGGCCCGCGGGGTGACCTTCCTCCGCGGCGGCGCGTTCAAGCCCCGCTCCTCGCCCTACGCCTTCCAGGGTCACGGGGAGCAGGCCCTGGCCTGGCTCCGCCGGGCCGCCGACGCCCACGGCCTGAAAGTCGTGACCGAAGCCCTGAGCGAGGCCTCCGTTCCCGCCGTGGCGGAAGTCGCCGACCTGATCCAGGTCGGCTCGCGCAACATGCACAACAGCGCGCTGCTGCAGGCCATCGCCCGTCGCGGCAAGGCGGTGTTGCTCAAGCGCGGCATGGCCGCCACGGTGGAAGAATGGCTTCAAGCGGGGGAGTACCTGCTCTTCCACGGCGCGAGCGCGGTGGTCTTCTGTGAACGGGGCATCCGCTCCTTCGACGCCTCGACCCGCAACCTGCTCGACCTGGGCGCCGTCGCCCTGCTGCGCCACGTCCACCAGCTTCCCGTGGTGGTCGACCCTTCCCATGCCCTCGGCCGCCGCGACCTGATGCCCCCCCTGGCCCGGGCCGCCCTGGCCGCCGGCGCGGCGGGCCTGCTGGTCGAGATCCACCCCTCCCCCGGCCAGGCCCTGAGCGACGGCCCCCAGGCCCTGCGCCTGGACGATTTCGACGCCCTGGTCGACAGCCTCGAGACCGCCACCCCCGCGATCCGCACCCCACCGGCGCCCCCCGCCGGCCGGGCCGACCGCGCGGGCCGATGACCGTCCCTTCGCCACGACCGAGCCAGCCCCCCGCCGACGCGGTCCGCGGCGGTAGCGGCCGGATGTTCGACGGCATCGCCCGGCGTTACGATCTGCTCAATCGCCTGACATCCTTCGGCCTCGACCTGCGCTGGCGGCGCGAGACGGTGCGGGCGCTGGGAACCGACCTGGGCGAGGGCCCCGTGCTGGACCTGGCGACGGGCACCGGCGACCTGGCCCTGGCCATCGCGCGGGCCCATCGGCGGGTCAAGGTGATCGGCCTCGACCCCTCGCGGGCCATGCTCGAGCGGGGGCGCGCCAAGATCCACCGCGCCGGCCTGGGCCGACGCATCGCCATGCAGCGGGGCGCCGCCGAAAACCTTCCCCTGGCTTCCGCGTCGATGGCCGCGGTGACCATCGCCTTCGGCATCCGCAACGTGCCCCGGCGCCACCAGGCCCTGCAGGAAATGAAGCGGGTCACCCGCCCCGGGGGCCGGATCGCCGTGCTCGAGTTGACCGAGCCCCACCGCGGCCCCCTCGCCCCCCTCGCCCGCCTGCACGTGCGACACGTGGTGCCCCTGCTCGGCGCCCTGCTCTCCGGCGCCCGGGAGTACAGCTACCTGCGGGACTCCATCGGCGCCTTCCCGCCACCGGAGAGCTTCGCCGGCGAGATGGAAGCGGCGGGACTCCGGGTGCTGACCCTCGAGCCGATGACCTTCGGGGCCTGCTGCCTGTTCGTGGCCACTCCCGGGACGGGAAGCCACCGATGAACGCCGGGCACCCCCTCCCCGCCCGTGACACGAGCTGGGCGGCGCCGCTGGCGCAGGCCCTGGCCGCACCGCCCGCGGGCCCCGCCTGGTGGACCGTTTCCGCACCCGCCGTCGCCCCCGCGGCCCTCGGTGGCGCCTTCCCGGAGCACACGGGAGTGGTCTGGGCCCCGCCGAACGGCTCGGGCTGGGTCGCCTGCGACCTGCTGCGGGCCCTGCCCCGAACGGAAGACGACGGGGGCGCCTGGGCCGTGGGGGTCCAGCGTCGCCTGGCCGAGTTCACCGTCACCGGCGCGGGTCCCCTGGCCGTGGCGGTGCTGGCCTTCGATCCCCGGCACCCTCCCGGCGCCGAGAGTTCACGTTTCGGCCGTGACCTGGTCTTCATCCCCCGCTGGCTCTACCGCCGGCAGGGCGGTCGGGGCAGCCTGGCGCTGGGCCTCGACGGCCGTGAGAGCCCCGCCACGCTCGAAGCCCTGAGGGAGGCACTCGAGCGCTGGAAGCGCCTGCTGGACGCCCCCCGGTCACGGACCGGGCTGCCGGCCGTGCTCGAGCGGGAAGAACTTCCCGGCCCCCGGCAATGGGAGGCGATGGTGAACACGGCCCTCGAAGCCCTGGAAGCGGGAGCGATCGAAAAGGTGGTCCTGTCCCGCCGCCTGCGACTGCGCCTGGCCCAGGCTCCCGACCCGGCGGAAGTCCTCGCCCGCCTGGCCGAATCCTCGCCCCACGCGACGGCCTTCGCGGCCCGCTGCCAGGGCGCCGTCTTTCTCGGCGCCAGTCCCGAACTCCTGGTCGCCCGCATGGGCGGGCAGGTCCGCAGCGAGGCCCTGGCGGGCTCCGCGACGGAGGACGACCGGCTCGCGACCACCAAGAACCTGGCCGAGCACGCCCTGACCATCGCAGGCATCCAGCGCACGCTGCAGACCTTCTGCCAAGCGTGCCACGTCGCGCCCGAACCGCGGGTGCTCTCCCTGCGTCATGTCAGGCACCTGAAAACGCCCATCGAGGGGCGACTGCGCGACCCCACGACCAACGCGCTGCAGCTCGCCCTCGCCCTGCACCCCACGCCCGCCGTCGGCGGCACCCCCACCACCCGGGCGCGGGAGATGATCCACCGGCTCGAAGGCACGAGCCGGGGCTGGTACGCCGGAGCGTTGGGCTGGATCGACGCCCGGGGCGACGGCGCGTTCCGCGTCGCCCTGCGCTGCGGAAGGCTCGAGGGCTCCACCGCCTGGCTCCACGCCGGCGCGGGCATCGTGCCCGGCTCGCGGCCCGCTGCAGAGTTCCGGGAGACGGAGATCAAGTTCCGCCCCCTGCTGGCCGCCCTCGGGGCGCTGGAGCGATGAGCGCGGCGGCCCAGACCACCTGGGTCCGGCAGATCGCCGACGCCCTGGCGCGATCCGGCGTGGAAACCGTCGCCATCAGTCCCGGCTCCCGCTCGGCCCCCCTGGCGCTGGCCCTCACCGAACACCCGCGCCTGCGCACCGAGGTGATCGTCGACGAGCGCGTCGCCGCCTTCTTCGCCCTCGGTGTCGCCCGGACCACGGGCAAGCCCGCCGCGGCCCTCTGCACTTCGGGCAGCGCCGGTGCGCACTACCACCCGGCGGTGGTGGAGGCCGGTCGCGCGGGCCTCCCCCTGCTGCTGCTCACCGCCGACCGCCCTCCCGAACGGCATCACCGTCTCGCCCCCCAAACCATCGAACAGGTGGCGTTCTACGGCGCCCACTGCCGGGGCTGTTTCGACCTGGGCCCCGCCGAAGCGGCTCCCGCCCTGCTGGGGGCCACCGCCCGCACGGTGGCCCAGGCCGTGGCGCGCGCCCGGGGCGCGGCGGGCGCGCCGGCAGGTCCGGTGCAGCTCAACCTGCGGCTGCGCAAGCCCCTCGAGCCCGCGCCCGACGCGCCGCCCATCGTCGACGTGTCGCTGCCCCGGGTCCACCCACCCCAACCCGCCCCGTCGGCGACGAGTCTCGACACCCTGGCCGAACTCTGCCGGGTCAAGCGCCGCGGACTGATCGTCGCCGGGCCGGCCCACCCCTGGTCGGCGCCGGATCACGCCCTCTTCACGCAGTTCTCCCGCTCCACGGGCATGCCCCTGGTGGCCGAGGCGGCCAGCCAGCAGCGATGGGCCCGTTCTTCCGGGCACCCCTCCTGTGCGAGCTGGGAATGGCTGTTGCGATGCGGGTGCCTGGCGGACCAAGGTCCCCCGGACCTGCTGATCCACTTCGGCCCCCCCGCGACCCCCAGCGGCGCGGGCACCCTGGCCGAAGCCTTTCCCGAAGCGACCCTCGTCGTGGTGCATCCCACCGCGGAAGGCGACCCGGCCGATGGCGCGCACCTTCTCCTACAGGCCGACCCCGCACGGGTCCTCGAAGGGTTGATCCAGCGGGCCGGCCGGGGGCCGGGGTCCCACCAGCGCTGGGGCGCACGCATCGACCGCTTCGACAGGGAGGTCTGGCGCTTTTTCGAGCAAACCCTCGACGCGGACGCCGCCTTCGGCGAGGCCATCGCGGTGCGGACCGTGGTGCGGCACCTGCCGGACGACGCTCTGCTGGCCCTGGCCAACAGCCTGCCGATACGGGAGGTGGATCTTTTCTGCCCCCCCTCCATGGCACAGGCACCGGTTCTGCACCAGCGGGGGGCCCATGGCATCGACGGCCTGGTGGCCGCCGCCGCCGGCGCCGGCTGGGCCGGCGGACGCCCGGTGGTCCTGCTCTGCGGCGACCTGGCCCTGCTCCATGACCTGGGAGGCCTGGCAGCGGCCCGCCGCTCACGCGCCCCGCTGGCGATCGTGGTGCTGGCCAACGGGGGCGGACGCCTCTTCGATCTTCTGCCCGCCTCCCGCCACGCGGGCCTGGCCGAGCACTTCGACGCCCTCTTCACCGCCGGGCAGACCCTGGATCTCGAGTCCCTGGCCCGGGGCTTCGGCATTCCCTACCGGTCCTGCAGCGACGCCCCCGGGCTGGCCCGCAGCCTGCAGGAGGCGGGGGCCCGGGCGGGCTGCACCCTGATCGAGGCGCAGGTGGGCGACGCCGCCGCCCGGACCATCGCGGAGGTCACCGGGGCCCTCCGCCGCCGGCTCGACCGCCTGGCGCCATGACCGCCCCGACGATCCATCGCCTCCGCCACGAGGGGCTGCTGGTCCTGCGCTGGGGCCGCGGCGGGCCGGATCCCGTCGTCGCCCTCCACGGCTTCACCGGCCACGGGCTGTCCTTCGAGAACCTCGGCCGGGCCGTCGCCCACGGTGGCGGAAGCCTGTGGGCGCCCGTCCTGCCCGGACACGACCCCCTCTCGCCGCCCCTGGAGGGTGAAGGCTTCGTGGATGCCGCACGGCGCCTGGGCCGGATCCTCGAGGCCATGCTCGACGAACCCTGCCGGCTGGTGGGCTACTCCATGGGGGCTCGCGTGGCCCTGGTGCTGGCCCTCGAGCGACCGGAACTGGTGCGGGCGTTGCTCCTGGTGGGAGTCCATCCGGGACTCGAGCCTGCGGCGCGGGAACGAAGGCGGGCGGAGGAGCGCCGCTGGCAGAGCCGTCTCCGGGATCAAGGTTTGCTGGCCTTTCTCTCCTGGTGGGAAAGCCGCCCCCTGTTCGCGTCCCAGGCGCGCCTCGACCCCGGGGTGCGAGGCCGGCAGAATCGGCTTCGCCGGCGCCACCGGGCGGCGGCGTTGGCCGGGGCCCTCGACACCCTCGGGCTCGGCGTGATGCCGGCCTGCCTCGGGCGCATCGGAACGATGAACTTGCCGATGCACCTGGCGGTCGGAGAAGATGACCGCAAGTTCGTCGACCTGGGCCGACAGATCGCCCGGGCGACGGACGGCCGGGCCACCCTGGAGGTGGTTCCGGGAGCCGGCCACAACCTTGTACTCGAACATCCGGAGCTGCTGCTCCGCTGGATGGAGAGCCGTCCATGACCAAGCGCCAGTGGTCCATCATCGAGGGCTACGAAGACATTCGTTACGAGAAGTCCGGCGGGATCGCCCGGGTGACGATCAATCGCCCCCAGGTGCGCAACGCCTTCCGGCCCCTGACCGTCGAGGAGATGCTCCGCGCCTTCAGCGACGCCCGGGACGACCGGAAGATCGGAGTGGTGATCCTCACCGGCGAAGGCGACAAGGCTTTCTGCTCCGGGGGCGACCAGTCCGTGCGGGGCGACGGCGGCTACGTGGGAAGCGACGGCGTCCCGCGGCTGAACGTACTCGACCTGCAGCGCCTGATCCGCACGCTGCCCAAGCCGGTGATCGCCCAGGTGGCCGGTTACGCCATCGGCGGCGGTCACGTCCTGCACCTGATCTGTGATCTGACCATCGCCGCCGACAACGCCCGTTTCGGCCAGACCGGCCCCCGCGTGGGCAGTTTCGACGGGGGGTACGGGGCGTCCTACCTGGCCCGGGTGGTGGGCCAGAAGAAGGCCCGCGAGATCTGGTTCCTCTGCCGCCAGTACGACGCGCAACAGGCTCTGGCCATGGGCCTGGTCAACACCGTCGTCCCCCTCGAACGACTCGAGGAGGAGACCCTGCGCTGGTGCGACGAGATCCTGCAAAACTCGCCCACCGCCCTGCGCCTGCTCAAGGCCGGACTCAACGCAGACTGCGACGGGCAGGCGGGCCTCCAGCAACTCGCCGGCGACGCCACCCTGCTGTTCTACCTCACCGAAGAAGCCAAGGAAGGCAAACGGGCCTTCCTCGAGAAACGGCGGCCCGATTTCGACAAGTTCCCACGCTTTCCCTGAAGGTGAACCGGAAGCCGATGGATCCTCGACCGCCGCTGGGCCGTGTGGGCGTCTGGCTGCTGGCCAGCCGCCCACGCACGCTCCCCGCCGCCGCCACCCCGGTGATCGTGGGCAGCGCCGTGGCCGGGGCCATGGGAGGTTTCCGTCTCGGCCCCGCGCTGGCGGCGCTGGCGGGCGCCCTGCTGATCCAGGTCGGCACCAACTTCGCCAACGATCTCTTCGACTACCAGAAGGGCGCGGACACCCCCGACCGGCAGGGCCCCCTGCGCGCCGTACAGGCGGGATGGCTCAGCCCTTCCCAGGTCTGGGGCGGCATCGCCCTGAGCTTCGGCGCCGCCACCGCCTGCGGGGCCTACCTCGCCGCGGTCAGCGGCTGGCCGGTGATCGCCATCGGCCTGGCCTCCCTGCTCGCCGGACTGGCCTACACCGGCGGCCCCTTCCCCCTGGCCTACAACGGGCTGGGGGATCTCTTCGTGCTGATCTTCTTCGGCTTCGTGGCGGTCTGCGGCACGGTCTGGGTGCAGGCCCTGCGCCTGAGTCCCCTGGCCTGGGTGGCAGGGGCCACCGTGGGAGTCCTCGCCACCGCGATCCTGGTGGTCAACAACGTGCGGGACGTGGACGACGACCGTCGCGCCGGCAAGCGCACCCTGCCGGTACTGCTGGGCCGCGGCCTGGGGAGGGTCGAGTACGCCGGCCTGCTGGGTCTGAGCTACCTGCTGCCGGCGCTGGCCTTCCGCACCGGGATCGCCCCCGTCGGCGTGCTGGCCACGGCGCTGACCCTGCCCCTGGCCTTCCGCCTGGTGCGGGTGGTGGGGCGCTCTTCGGATCCGCTGCGGCTCAACCGGGCCCTGGCGGCCACCGCCACCCTGCTCCTGCTTCACGGCCTGCTTTTTTCGGGCGGCCTGCTGGCCACCGCCGCGGGACCATGATGACCATCGGCGGGGGCCGCCTGGTGGAGCTGACGCTCGAAGGCAGTCCATGGCGAAGCGCCGCGGGGCGGTTCACCCACAGGAAGGTCCTGCTGCTCGAATTGGAGGACGACCGCGGCGAGAAGGGCTGGGGCGAGGCCTGTCCGCTCCCCGGCTACTCTCCCGACACCCTCGAGCAAGCGCGAAAGGCGCTGGAGGCCTGGCTCGCGGAGATGCCGCGAGCCGTCACGCTCTCCGCCGCCCCGGGCCTCCGCCTCGAAGGCGCACGCACCGCAAGTCTCCCCACTTCCGCCCGCTGCGCGGTGGAGGGCGCCCTGCTGGATCTGGCCGCCCGGAGGGCGCACCGGCCGTTGCACCGCTGGCTGGCGACCGACGCCGCCGAGGTGGTGTCCTGCCAGGGGCTGGTCCCGCTGCTGGCCCCGGACGCGGCCCTGAGCCGGGCCCGGAGGCTCTGGGCCAGCGGCTTCCGCACCTTGAAGGTCAAGGGGGGAGAAGACTTCACCCGGGAGAAAGCCCTGCTGCAGCGCCTCCGCCGGACCTTCGGCGAGCCATTGACCCTGCGCCTGGACGTGGGCGGAAGATGGCCCCCCGATCGAGCGCCAGGGCGCCTCGAAGCCCTGGCGGCGCTCGGACTGGACTACGTCGAGGAGCCCGTGGCCCCTCCCGGCCTGCTCACCCTGCCCGACGTCCCCGTCCCCCTGGCCGCGGACGAAAGCCTGCAGGATCCGGTCCTCGCCGCGGAGATCCTCGACGCGGGGGTATGCGCGGCACTGGTGCTCAAACCCCCATGTGTCGGCGGTCCACTCCGGGCCCTGGCCCTGGCCGAAGCCGCCCGTCGACGGGGGATGCGCTGGGCCTTGAGCCACACCCTCGGCAGCGGTGTCGAACGGGCCCTGGCCGTGGCACTGGCGCTGGCCTCGGGGGCCTCGTGCAGCGGCCTGGCCGAGCATCCTTTCCTGCCCGACGGTCACCGTCCGCCGGCCTGGTCCGGTCCGGAGCTGCGCTCGCTGGGCACCCCGGGCCTCGGACTCGCCGGCGAGGGGTTTCGATGAGCGCGTTCAGTGTGCGCCGGGCCGCCGCCGAAGCACCGGACGCCCCCGCCCTGGACCTGGCCGGAGAGATCCTTTCCTACCGGGAGCTGGCCGGGCGGGTGGAGCGGGAGGCACGCCGCCTGGCCCCCCTGCTGGCCGGCCGCGCGGGGGCGCTGCTCACCCCGCGTCCGACAGCGCCATCCCTCTCGCGCCTGCTGGCCCTCTTCGAACTGGGCCTTCCCGTCCGGCTGATGCACCCGCGCCTCCCCCCCGGCGAGCGCGAGGCGCTCGCCGGGCACCTGCCCGACTTCGAGAACCTCGATCGAGACGGGGCGGACGACCTTCCCGCCCCGGGCCCGACGCCACTGCCCGCGACACCGGCCGACGACCACAGGCCGCTGGTCATCGTCTCCACCTCCGGGAGCGGCGGCCGCCCGCGGGGAGTGGTGCTCTCCCGCGGCGGCCTGCGCTTCGCCGTGGCGGCCAGCGGCAGGCGGCTGGGCTGGCAGCCGGCGGATCGCTGGCTGCTCGCCCTGCCCCTGGCCCACGTGGGGGGCCTGTCGGTGCTGCTGCGCTGCCTGGCGGCCCGCCGCTGCATGGTGGTGCCCGCCGATCTCTCACCGACGACCCTGGCCGGTCTGCTGGGAGGCGGAAGGGTTTCCCTGGCCTCCCTGGTCCCGACCCAGCTCCGGCAGATCCTCGCCGCGGACCCCGCGCTGGAGGGCCGACCGCCCCTGAGGGCGATTCTCCTGGGCGGGGCCGCGGCGGACCCGGCCCTGCTCACCCAGGCGGCCCTCCGACGCCTGCCGGTGCTGGTGACCTACGGCTTGAGCGAAGCGGGCTCCCAGGTCGCCACCCGGCTCCCGGGCACCCCTCCCGACGCCGACGAGGGCGCCGGCCCGCCCCTCCCCGGCTACGAGTTGCGCATCGGCGGCGACGGGCGGATCCAGGTGCGCAGCCCCAGCCTGCTCACCGGCTACCAACCACCGGACCCGGAGGCCCCGCTGCCCGACGCGGAAGGCTGGTTGACCACCTCCGACCTGGGCCGCATCGACGAACGGGGCCGCCTGCATCCCCTGGGCCGGGCGGACGCGGTGCTCATCTCCGGCGGCGAGAACGTCTGCCCCGAGCAGGTGGAGGCCACTCTCCTGGCCCACCCCGCGGTGGCCGAATGCCTGGTCTTCGGTGTGGAGGACTCCACCTGGGGCCAACGGGTCGCGGCCCTGCTGGTGGCCCGGGCCGATCCTCCCCCCCCGGCCCTCTTCGAACAGTGGCTCACCGAACATCTGCCCGCCTACGCCCGGCCGAGACTGCTGCGCTGGGTGGAAGCCCTGCCCCGCACTGCCGGCGGCAAACTATCCCGGCACCGCGCCCGCGCCTCCTTCCAGCGCCGCGACTGAGCGGCGGACGGAGCCCGGGATCCGGGCGGCGCCGGGGATCAGACGGCGCCCAGGGCCCGGGCGATGCCCTCAGGCAGGCCGGTGCGTTCGAAGGTGCGGGCGTCGACCGCCACGTGGACGCTCTGGCCCACCGCGGCGATCTCGCCGTCTTCCGTTTGCAGCCGATAGGCGACGGTGACCTGGGTCGGCTCCACCTTGGCGGTGAGCACTTCCACCACGAAGCGCTGACCGAAACGCAGGGGCCGCAGGTAGTCCACTTCGGCATGCTTGACCGGAGCGAGAACCCGGCCTTCCTCGAGCAGCCGCGGAAGGTCGAAACCCTTTGCGGCGAGAAAGGCCATCAACGCGTCGTGGAAGTACTCCAGGTAGCGGACGAAGAACACCACGCCGGCGGCGTCCACGTCCTGCAGACGCACCTGCAGGGGCAGGCTCCAGGCCCCCGGGGGGGCGGCCAGCAGTTCGTCCCGACTGTAACGATGGATGGGCACGTGCTCCTCCCGCGGTCGTGCGACTCAGTATTGCACCAGCGTACCTTCGCGCTTGGCCCGCCGGATGGCCAGCCGGGCGCCGAAGAGCCCCGTGGGCACCAGAACTCCCGCGAACAGGGCCAGGGCCGCCAGGTCCGGCGCCAGTTCGCCGAGACCGGCACCCCGCAGCAGGGCCCCGCGCACCGCGTCGGAAGCATAGGAGAGGGGCACGAAGCGGGCGAGCCAGGCCAGGGACTCGGGCAGCATCTCGGCGGGGAAGAAGATGTTGCCGAACAGGGCGCTGGTGGCGGAGATCACGAAGTTCACCGGGTTGCCGCGTTTGAAATAGAGCACGAACGCCGCCGAGAGGATGCCGATGCCGGAAATCGCCGCCACGGTCAGCACCACCGCCAGCAGGGCGCCGAGAAGATTGCCGGGCACCAGGTCGACACCGAAGACGAACACGCCGAAGATCAGGTACATCGCCGACTGCAGCCCCGCCATCAGGTAACTCCAGCTCGACGCGGCGAGCATCAGGTGACCCAGGCGCGCGGGGGTGACCAGCATCGCCTCCAGGGTGCCGGTGGTCTGTTCCTGGCGGATCTGCGCCGCGTAGGCGTTGAGCGAGACTTCCTGGAAACGGTTGACCATCAGGCCGATCAGCACGAAGGGGAAATACTCCACGTTTCCCATGGCCGCGCTGAGGGCCGGGTTGCGGGCGCCCCCCAGCACTCCCGCGATGTAGTACCACAGGGTGGCCGAGACGAACAGCCCCAGCCCCTGGAGCAGGAAGGCCAGCCGGTAGGAGCTTTCCACCTGGAAGTCCCGCACGAGAAAAGCGCGGATGCATTGCAGCAGGGCTCTCATGACGCCGTTCCGCTCCCCCGGGCCACCAGTCGCTGAAAAACAGCCTCGAGTTCCGGGACTTCCGGTCCGCAGGAAAGCACCCGCACCCCGCCACCGACCAGGCGGCACAGCAGTCCATCGAGGCCGGCGGGCCCGAGTTGCACGACGATCTCCCGCCGCCCGTCATGCTCTTCCTGCTCGAGGACCCGGGCGTCGCCGAGGTCCGGCAGTTCCGCTCCCTCCAGCGTCAGCCGGTAGTGGTGGCCGCCGATGCCCTCCCGCCGTAGACGGTCGGGGCTGGCATCGGCCAGGATCCGCCCCCCGGAGAGGATGGCCACCCGGTGGCAGACCGTCTCCGCCTCGTGGAGGTTGTGGGTCGCCAGCAGAATCGATTTGCCGTCCCGGCCATGGAGTTCGTCGACCACCCAGCGGCGCAATTCGGCGGCGCTGACCGGATCGAGCGAGCGGGTCGGCTCGTCCATCAGCAAAACCGGCGGATCGGCCAACAGGGCCCGGGCGATGGCCAGGCGCTGGCGCATGCCCGAGGAGAAGTCGCCGAAGCGGCGGTTGGCGTCTTCGCTCAGCCGGACCCGCTCGAGCAGGCCGTCGATCAGCGCCCCGCGTCGGCGGGCTTCCACCCCATGCAGGCGGGCGTAGAAGTCCAGGTTCTCGCGTGCGGTCAGGCGCCAATAAAAAGACCGTTCCTCGCCGTGAACCAGGCCGAGCACCTCGGGCAGGCGCGGGCTGCCGACTCCCACGCCCATCACCTCGGCGCGTCCCGAATCGGGCAGCACCAGTCCGCAGAGGATCTTGAGCAGAGTGGTCTTGCCGGCGCCGTTGGGACCGAGCAGGCCGACGATCTCGCCGTGACCGACCTCCAGGCTGACTCCCCGCAGGGCTTCCACCCGCTCGCTCCGCCTCCAGGGGTGGGTCAGCAGTTCACGCACCGTGCGTCGCCGGGGAAAACGCTTCTGGACGGTCTCGAGGAGAATCGCCGGGCGAGCGGCTCTGGGGGCATGAGAGATCACAGCGGGAAAACTAGCACTCTTCCGGTTCGTTTTCGATGCCTTGACCGGCCTGCCGCGGTCGTCTACGATCCAGCCCGTTGCCAGCCGGAGGAGCATGCCACGTGGGCGATGCGGTCGTCGTGATCCCGGCCCGGTGGGCCTCCTCCCGGTTTCCGGGCAAGGTCCTGGCGAGTCTTGGCGGCAAGGCTCTCGTCCTGCACGCCTGCCAGCTCGCCCACTCTTCCCGATCGGTTGGACGGGTGATGGTGGCCACCGACGACCCGCGCGTGCAGCGCGTGGTCGAGGATGCCGGGTTCGAGGCGGTCATGACCGACACCGCCCACCCCAGCGGCACGGACCGGGTTGCCGAGGTGGCCCACGGGCTGGACACCGAGTGGATCGTCGGCCTGCAAGCCGACGAACCCTTTCTCGACCCCACCGACATCGACACCCTGGTCGAGGCCTTGCGCTCCGACCCGCGAACCGACCTGGCCACCCTGGCGGCCCCGATCCGCGATCGCCGGCAATGGCTCGACCCCAACGTGGTCAAGGTGGTCACCGACAACGACCAGCGGGCGCTCTACTTCTCCCGCTCGCCGATTCCCTACCGCCGCCCGGCCACCGGCTCCTTCCCCCGCCCCGAGCAGGCCGAGTTGCCCGACACGTGCCGGGTGCACCTGGGAGTCTACGGCTGGCGGCGACGGCGATTGCTCGATTTCGCCACCCTGCCCCCCTCCACCCTCGAGATCAGCGAGGGGCTCGAACAACTCCGGGCCCTCGAGGCCGGCTGGACCCTCCGGGTACGGCCCGTCGCGGGCCAGCCCTTCGGCATCGACACACCTGAAGACCTTCGCCGGGCCGAGGCCCGCTGCTGCAGGGCCCCGAACGGCCCACAGGAAAACTAGATGATCGACCGCAACGCGACCCGCTACATCTTCATCACCGGCGGCGTGACGTCTTCCCTGGGCAAGGGGCTGGCCGCGGCCTCCATTGCTCGTTTGCTCGAATCCCGCGGTTTTTCCGTCACGATCCAGAAGCTCGACCCCTATATCAACGTGGACCCGGGCACGATGAGCCCCTTCCAGCACGGCGAGGTCTTCGTCACGGACGACGGCGCCGAAACCGACCTCGACCTGGGCCACTACGAGCGCTTCGCCTCGATCACCACCAGCCAGGCCAACAATTTCACCACGGGTCGGATCTACAGCCGGGTCATCGAGCGTGAACGCCGGGGCGACTACCTGGGCGCGACGGTGCAGGTGATCCCGCACATCACCAACGAGATCAAGGACGCCGTGCGCTCCCTCAGCGACGGCGTGGACATTCAACTGGTGGAGATCGGCGGCACGGTGGGCGACATCGAGTCCCTTCCCTTCCTCGAGGCGATCCGCCAGTTCCGCCTCGAAGTCGGCGCCCAGCGGGCGATCTTCATCCACCTGACCCTGGTACCCTGGCTGCCGGCGGCCGGCGAACTGAAGACCAAGCCGACCCAGCACTCGGTCCGCGAGTTGCGGGCCATCGGCATCCAGCCCGACATCCTGCTCTGCCGTTGCGACCGTCCCCTCCCCACGGAGATCAAGCGCAAGATCGCCCTGTTCTGCAACGTCAGCGAAGACCAGGTGATCTCGGCCCAGGACGTGAAGAACATCTACGAGGTGCCCCTGCACTTCAGCTCTGAAGGCATCGACGAGATCATCACCAAGCTCCTCGACCTGCCCTACCGCAAGCGGAAGATGGCCGACTGGGAAAAGCTGGTGGAGATCTGCTCGCATCCCAAGGGCGAAGTGACCATCGGGATGGTGGGCAAATACGTCAGCTACGAGGACTCCTACAAATCCCTCAACGAGGCCCTGCGCCACGGTGGCTTCGCCCACCGGATCGCCGTCGACCTGGAGTTCGTCGAATCCGAAGGCATGCAGCCGGGACAGATCGACGCGGTGCTCGACCGACTCGACGGCGTGCTGATTCCCGGCGGCTTCGGAGACCGGGGTGTGGAGGGCATGATCCGCACGATTCAGCGCGCCCGGGAGCGGGGCATTCCCTTCTTCGGCATCTGCCTGGGCATGCAGTGCGCCGTGATCGAGTCGGCCCGCAACCTGGCGGGACTCGGGCGGGCCAACTCCACCGAGTTCGACGCGCACACGCCCCACAACGTGATCGACCTGCTGCCCGACCAGCGGGGCCTCGAGGCGAAGGGCGGCACCATGCGCCTGGGAGCCTACGCCTGCCGGCTCACCAGTGGTTCGCTGGCCCACAAGCTCTACGAAAAGAGTGACATCTCCGAGCGGCATCGACACCGCTGGGAGGTCAACAACGACTACCTCGAGGCCCTCGAGGAATCCGGCCTGAAGGTCTCGGGAGTCAACCCCGAAACCAACCTGGTGGAGATCGTCGAACGGCACGACCACCCGTGGTTCCTCGCCTGCCAGTTCCACCCCGAGTTCAAGAGTCGGCCGCTCGATCCACACCCCCTGTTCCGCGGCTTCATCGGGGCCGCTCTGCGCTACCGCAGGGAGCGCGGCTAGATGCCCGCCCCGGTCACGCCGGTAAGCCTCGGCAGGGGGCTACGCTGCGGCGGCGATGCCCCGCTGCTGGTGATCGCCGGCACCTGCGTGATCGAGAGCCGGGACAGCGCCCTCGATCATGCGCGCGCCCTGGCCGAGATCGCGGCGCGTACAGGACTCCCCCTGGTCTTCAAGGCCTCCTTCGACAAGGCCAACCGCACCTCCCTCGACTCCTTCCGCGGCCCCGGGCTGGCTCGCGGCCTGGAGATCCTCGCCGAGGTGCGGGAGGTCACCGGCCTGCCCCTGCTCTCGGACATCCACCTCCCCGGGCAGGCGGCGCCCGCGGCCGAAGTGCTGGACATCCTGCAGATTCCCGCCTTCCTCTGCCGGCAGACCGACCTGCTGACCGCCGCCGCGGCCACATCCCGCCCGGTCAACGTCAAGAAGGGCCAGTTCCTCGCTCCCGGGCAAGTGGGCCCGCTGCTGGACAAGCTGCGTCGCGCGGGCGCCGCGGGCGTGATGCTGACCGAGCGGGGCTCGAGCTTCGGCTACGGCGATCTGGTGGTGGACATGCGCTCGATCCCGGCCCTGCGCGGACACGACGTTCCCGTGGTCTTCGACGCCACCCATTCGGTGCAGCGCCCGGGGGCCGGCGGTAGCGTTTCCGGCGGAGATCCGGCCTACATTCCCACCCTGGCCCGGGCCGCGGTTGCCGCCGGTGCCGACGCGGTCTTCTTCGAGGTCCACCGCGATCCTCCCAGCGCCCTCTCCGACGGGGCCAACGCCCTGCCCCTCGACCGCCTCGAACCCCTGCTCGTCCAACTGGCGGCCCTGCACGCCCTGGTGCGCGGGCATTCCGGAGAGCCCTCGTGAGTCTCGAGACCGGCAGGCGGGTGTTGCGCATCGAAGCCCGGGCCATCGAGAGCCTGGCCGGGCGCCTCGGCGAGAGCTTCGAAGCCGCCGTGGCGCTGATCCGGGGCGCCCGGGGCCGCGTGGTGCTCTCCGGCATGGGCAAAAGCGGCCTGGTGGCCCGCAAGATCGCCGCGACCCTCGCCTCCACCGGCACGCCCGCGCTCTTTCTGCATCCCGCCGAGGCGATTCACGGGGACCTGGGCATGATCGTCGAAGGCGACGTCGTCCTCGCCCTGAGCCACAGCGGCGAGACCGCCGAGTTGCTCGCGCTGCTCGAGACGATCCGCCGGCTGGGCGCGAAGATCATCGCCATGACCGGGGCGGCCGAATCGACCCTGGCCCGGGAAGCCGACCTGCTGCTCGACACCTCGGTGGAAGAGGAAGGCTGCCCCTTGGGCCTGGCGCCGATGGCCAGCACCTCCTCGGCCCTCGCCCTGGGCGACGCCCTGGCGGCGGCACTGATGGTGGCCAAGGGTTTCAGCGAGGAAGACTTCGCCCGACTGCATCCCGGGGGCCGGCTGGGCAAGAAGCTGGCCCGGGTCGAACAGATGATGCATCACGGCGACGCGGTGCCGCGGGTCCTGCCGGCCACACCGATGAAGCAGGTCGTACTCGAAATCTCCCGCAAGCGCCTGGGATGCACCACGGTGTGCACGGACGAAGGGCTCCTGGTGGGACTGATCACCGACGGCGACCTGCGGCGCCTGCTGGAACGGGATCCCGCCCCCCTCGAGCATGTGGCCGAAGAAGTGATGACTCCCAACCCGCAGACCATCGCCTCCCGGGAACTGGCTTCGGTGGCCCTGCACCTGATGGAGAGCCGAAAGATCACCATGCTGCCCGTCGTGGACGATCGGGGCCGTCTCGAGGGACTGATCCAGATCCACGACCTGTGGCGCACGAACCTCTTTTGATGCCCATGACGACGCTGAAACCCTTTCCCGACCTCTCCCGCATCCGCCTGCTGCTGCTGGATGTCGACGGCGTTCTCACCGACGGCGGCCTGTATTACTTCGCCGGGCAGGGCTTCGCCCTGCGCTTCCACGTCCGCGACGGCCTGGGCCTGCGACGCGCGGTGGCCGCGGGCATCGTCGGCGGCCTGGTTTCCGGGAGATCATCGCCCCAGGTGCGGCGGCGGGCGGAAGAGCTGGGCCTGGAAGAAATCCACCTCGGCGTCGAGGACAAGGGCGCGGTGGTGCGGGAGATTCTCCAGCGTCGCAAGATTTCGAGCGAGGAAGCCTGCTTCATCGGTGATGACCTGGTCGACCTGCCGGCCATGGCGCTGGTCGGCCTGCCGGTGGCCGTCGCCGATGCGGTGACCGAGGTGCGCCGGGCGGCTCGACTGGTCACCCGTGCCGCGGGCGGCCAGGGAGCGGTACGGGAAGTGATCGACCGGCTCCTCGCCGAGCGCTCCACCGCGGAACACGAAAGGGAGAATCATTCATGAGGGTAGTCCTGTTCGTCCTCCTCGCCGTCTTCGTCGTCGTCGTGCTCTGGGTCGCTCTGGCCAATGCCGGGTCCCCCGCCGAGCTGCGGCTGGGCATCGGCGAAGTGCGGGAGGTGAGCCTGGCCGAGGTGATCGTCTGCAGCGTGATCGCCGGAGCCCTGTTCACCGGCCTGCTGGCGGTCATCGAGGGGCTCTCTCTGCGCCTCGAGAACCTCCGCCTGCGCCGCCGCCTGAGGAAGATCGAGGAAGAACTCCACGACCTGCGCAACATGGCCCTCGAAGGGGCGACGGCCCCACCGGCGCGCACCCCCCCCTCCTCCGGGCCCACGGCGACCGACGAAACATGAGTTTCTTCTGGCTGCTTCTGGGGCTGATCGCGGGCCTGGTCATCGGGACCCTGGCGGCCTCGGGCACCCTCCGCTGGCAACGAGGCCGGCGGCGCTCGGGACCCTACCGCCAGCGGGTGGACGCCGCCCTGGCCCACGTGGCGGCGGGCGACCACGCGGCGGCGCGGGAGGCCCTGCGAGAAGCCACTCAACTCGAATCCGGCGACGACGCCATCTTCCTCCTGCTGGGGGAAGAAATGCGGCAGACGGGAGACTACTCGCGGGCGGAGAAGATCTTCGACGTGGTCCTCGCCCGCCGCGAACTGGATCCCGGCATCCGCTCCACCTGCCTCCTTCTCCGCGGACGCCTGATGGAAGACCAGGGCCGCCATGACGAGGCCCTCGAGGCCTACCGCCAGGCGATCGAGGCGGCCCCCGACCGGGTGCCGCCCGTCGTCGCCCTGGGCCGGCTGCACTCACGCTTCCGCCGCTGGGAGGAGGCCATCGAGAGCGCCGACAAGCTCCAGCGACTGGCACCGGAACGGGGGCGGCTGGTGGCGGCCCGGCGGCGGGTGCTGCTGGCCCGCGAGAAGGTGGCCGAAGGAGACGCCAAGGGCGCCGTGGAACTGGCTCGCAAGGCGGCAGCCGACGTGCCGGACCTGGCGGCCGCCCAGGTCGCCCTGGGTGATGCCCTCTACCAGCTGGGCAAGGTGGCCCCCGCCCGCGAAGCCTGGATCCAGGCGGCGACCCTGGCTCCGTGGCTGGTGCCCGCCAGTCTCGATCGCCTGGAATCTCTGGCCTCGGCCACCGGGGACCGGGAATCCGTGCGGCACTTCGCCACCGCGGAAGCCGACAAGGGCCTCGACCCGGACGTGGGCTGGAGGGTACTGGCCTGGCTGACCGACGAAGCCTTGCGTCGAGACGCCCTGGGCGAGGCCCGGCGCTGGTGCCGGGAGCTGGAGGCCGCCGCCCCCCGCAGCGCCACCACCGCCCGGTTGTGGGCCCGGCTTGCCGCCGCCGAAGACGGCATGCAAGCCGGCTCGACGTTGCTGGAACTCCTTCACCGCTGGCAGGAAGAGCCGATCTGGATCGATCCCTGGGTCTGTCGCAGTTGTGGCCGCGAATCCGAGCAGCTCGAGTGGCGTTGCCCCCGCTGCCAGGCCTGGGAGTCCTTCCGCTGAGGGCCGAAGCCCGCGTCGTTACTCGTCGAGAGCCGCCAGCGCGCGTTCGATGTCCTTCAGCCGCGCCGGTGAGAGCAGTTCACGAACCATCGACAGCTCGGTGGTGATCAGCGCCTCGGGGTCGGCGCCATCACCGCCCCGGCGCAGATCCTCGATGCGGCGGGCCAGTTCCTCCACGGGAAAACAGCCTTCGGAGTCCGGTTCCAGATCACCGAAGACGGGCACCCCCAGGCGCCGCTGGCAAGTCCTGACGTAGTTGCGCACTCCGGCGCCGATCTCGGCCCGCAGCCGGGTGAAGACCGCCGCATGCCGCCGATTGAATCGCTTCACCTCCGCGAGCACCGCCTCGTCGGGAGTCACGGTCGCCTCCGGCTCGAGAGCCGGAACGTCGGCCTCGGTCTCGGCCTCCTCGGCCGGGACCGGCGGCCCGACGGGTGCTGCGGGAGGGCCTTCCGCGGCCGGTGCGGCCTCCGCCACGGACTCGGCCGACGCGGCCGCGTCAGGCTCCGCGAACGGTTCGGCGGACTCCGCGGCCGGTTCGGCCTCCGCGGCGGACTCGGCTTGCGAATCCCGTTCGGCCCTGGACGCGAACGCTTCGGACCACCCCGTGCCATCCTCCGCCGCTTCTTCGACCGGGGACGCTCCCTCGACTCCGCACTCCGGTTCCGCCGCGACATCCACGGGAGCTTCCACCGCCTCGCCCCCCCCCGTCCCTTCGGCGGCGGGCGACGCATCGAGATCGAGCAGGTGGCGGGGGATCTTGAGGGTCGCCTCCGGATCGAGGGGCGCGTCGACCGCCTCCGGCGGAGAGGCCGTTTGAGGGTCCCGCCGGGAATGGAACGGGCCGAAAGCGGTGATCGGCACCTCGATCACCACCGGGGCGCTCTCGCCGCCGGAGTCGGTCTCCATCGGCGCGCTCTCCACCGGGATCCGGCGATTTTCGATCTTTCGCGGCTCGGGCCCGCCCAGGGGCTCGTCCTCCTCCTCGGGCAGCACCGGGCGCCAGGCATTCGAGGCGCCGGCCGTCACGTCGGCAGGGAAGAGTTCGGGAGCCATCTCGGGGGCCGACAAATCCCGCCGCACTTCCACCTGGACCGTCTCCCGGGATGACGGCGCCGCCGGCTCGGCCGGCGTTTCGGCGAAAATCGGCGGCGCCGGAGCGGTCCGAGCCACCCGGACCCGGTCGGCGATTTCCTCCTCGGGCACCTTCTCCACCACGTGCACCCGGCACAGGCCATGGAGCCGACGGCAAATTTCGTAATCCGCCTCCTCCCGAGCGGCCAGCAACTCGCCGAGAGTCTTTTCCTCGCGCAACAGCGATACCAGTTCCCAGGCTCCCGGACGCAACTGCATCCGATCGAGACGGTCGAGGTATTCGGGCCGCAACCGGTAGACGGTCTCCAGCCCTCCGACGCCCCGGAGGATCATCTGCGAATACTCGCAATGCTCCATCGCCGCCATCACCACATCCTCGGCGGACCAACCGAGAACGATGGACTCTTCGCTGGGAAGCTCTTCTTCCACGCGGTACTCACCCCGCTCCCAGAGCACCAGCTGGCGGGCCACCTCGAGCACCTGCTCGCAGACGAAGCGCTCGATGTCGTCCTCGCCCAAGGCGCCCATTTCGGCCAGCAGCTGGCCCACGCGCTTGCCCGTGAGCAGGCGGCGGAGAGCCATCTCGTGATCCCGGTCGGAGATCACCCCACGGCGCAACAGGTGCACCAGGAGGCTTTGCTCGGGATCGTTGGTGGTGGCGAACTCGATGCGCCCCTCGCGGAAGAAGAGAGCCCCTTCCTCGGACCCGCGGAACAGGCGCAGTACACCGGTCAGCCCCTCGTCCCCCAGGCGCAGCACCAGGTCCGCCGCAGGCTCCTCCTCGAGCAGCCCCTCCCCGGCTCCGCTGCAAGGCTCCGCTCCCGCCTCGGGTCCGACCCGCTGCACCAGTCCCAGGATCGACAGTCCCCACAGGGCTCGATAGACGTCGTAGGAAGGCGCGTAGACCTCGCGGCAGAGCCGCTCCACCCGGCAGGGATGGACCAGCTGCTCGAGAAGCGACCTTTCGGTCAGGCCCAGCAGGACCTTCGTGTCCAGGTGACCACCACGCACCCGGTAGATCGCCCGGGGCCCACCCACGGCCTTACGGATGCGTGCCCAGTCCTCCACCCGCCGCAGTCCCTCGAGCACCAGTTCTTCCATCGGCCGGTCGAGGGTGATCGCCTCGTCCAGGGGCAGGCTGGCGCGAGACAGCCTCCAGGTGCCGGTGCGCCAGGAAAACACGGACAGGGCGATGTCCAGAACCTGGTCCAGAACGGCCTTGCAGATCTCTTCCTGGGTCATGGCCCCGAGTTCCACCAGCGCCTGCCCCAGGCGCCGGCCGCGCATGACCCGGCCTCCGGCATCCAGCAACACGGACAGGGCCACCTGCCCGCGGCGCAACAGGAAGGGACCGAGGCGGTCTTCCGCATCGGAGGAGGAGGCGAAGATCAGCCGGCCCTCGCGGAAGAACAGCACCTTCCGCTGCTCCTCGCAGGTCAGCACGAGGGAACCGGAGAAGCGCTCGAGGGCCAGGGACCACAGCACTTCCGGAACCGGTGTGCCGTCGATTCGCCCCGCACGGGGCAGACCCGCGTCGTTTCCCGGCAGGCGCTCGCCGCTCATCGCTCTCTCTTCCAGAACCTTTTCCACGGAGTCGAATCTGGAGCCCTGGCGGGGGAAGTGCCAGTTCCGGGGTGTTCAGCGACCATCTTGATCATCCTCTCCCAGAGCATCGAGTTCGCCGGCCGCCACCACCGCCGTGCCCAGCCGCCCGACGGCCAGGGCGGCGGCGGCGTTGGCCAGGCGGGCCGCCCGGGCCAACTCTTCCCCGGCGGCCAGGGCGATGCCCAGCACCGCGGCGACCGTATCCCCCGCCCCCGTAACATCGAAGACCTCCCGGGCCCGGGCGGGAATCGTGGTGGGCGCTCCCCGGCGCGGAACGAGCAGCATGCCGTGCTCGCCCCGGGTGACCAGCACCGCCTCCACGTCGAGGCGCTGGAGGATCCGCCCGGCGGCCGCCCGGGCATCCCCGTCGCCACGGATCTCGCAACCCGCGGCGGCGGCGGCCTCGGCCTGGTTGGGCGTCACCACGGTGGCGGGCTGGTAGGTGTCGAAGTTGCGGATCTTCGGGTCGACGACCACCGGCAAGGAGCGCTGCCGGGCCCGCCGGAGGATGCTGCCGAGGCTGTCGGCGCCGATCACACCCTTGGCGTAGTCCGAGACGATCACCCCGTCCGCCTTCTCGAGCCGGCGCTCGGCGGCGGCCCCGAGCCAGGCGCCGATCTCGCCGTCGAGGGGCCTGTCGTCCTCCTGGTCGAGGCGGATCATCTGCTGATGTCGGGAAAGGACCCGGGTTTTGACCGGGGTGGGCCGGCGGGGATCGATGCGCAATCCCGCCGGGTCGATGCCGCTGTCCGCACACCAGCGTCGCAGCCGCTGACCGGCGTCGTCATCACCGATCACCGACAGCAGATCCACCTGTCCCCCGAGGGCGAGAATGTTCGCCGCCACGTTGGCCGCTCCCCCGGGCCGTTCTTCCTCGCCTTCGAGGCGGACTACCGGGACGGGGGCCTCGGGAGAGATCCGTTCGACCCGGCCATGGAGGTAGCGATCGAGCAGCACGTCGCCGATCACCAGCAGCCGCCTGCCTGTCCAGGGTTCATGGGGCGCCATCGACACTCCTCGATCTCGTTCGCGGCGCCAAGAATACACCGTGGGCCGGGGCCCGGGGAGCCGGGATGACGCGGGGATTCGTGGCAGAATCGAACGCGGCTCCCCGCCCCGGGGACACCACGGAGGCGCGCATGGTGGGGCTCCGATGAAAAGTCCTCGAAGGGTGCTGGTGATCCGCCTCGGCGCGGTGGGCGACGTGGTGCGGACCCTGCCCGCCGTGGGGCTGCTGCGGCGAGCCTGGCCCCGGGCCCGGGTGGCCTGGGCGGTGGAGACCCTCTCCGCCCCCCTCCTCGAGGGCCACCCCCACATCGATCAGCTCGTGGTCCTCGACCGGCGCCGACTCCAGCACCTGCTGCGGCGCCTCGCCCCCGAAGCCGTCCGCCGGATACGCGATTACCGCCAGAGCCTGCGCGCCTTCGACGCCGAGGTGAGCCTGGACTTCCAGGGCAGCCTCAAATCGGGACTGGTCGCCGCCCTCGCGGGAGCCCCGAAGCGTTTCGGCTTCGGCGCCCGGTGGGCCCGGGAAGGCAGCCACCTCTTCGCCAACCACCGCGTTTCCCTGGATCCCGCCCGCCGCCACCGGGTCCTGCGGGCCGCGGCCCTCGTGGAAGCCGCAGGCGTTGCCCCCGGCGGTCCCCTGGAAGCCGACCTGGCCCTCCGGCCCGCCGAACTCGACCAGGGACGCCGACGTTGCCGGGCCCTCTGCCCGACCTGGCCGGTGGTGGCTCTCGCACCGTTCAGCAGCCGACGCCAGGCCTGGAAACGCTATCCCCTCGAGCGTTGGAGCGCCGTGGCCCGCGGCCTGACCGAACGGGGCGTGGGGGTGATCATCCTCGGCGGGCCGGGGGAACGGCAGGAGGCCGAATCCCTGGCCGAAGCGGCGGGGCATCTCGCCGCGGTCTCCACCGACCTGGATCTGCGGGGCCTGGCCGCCCTGATCGCCGCCTGCCCGGTGCTCGTCGGGGGGGATACCGGCCCGATGCACATGGCCTGGGCCACAGGCGCCCGCGTGGTGGCGCTCTACGGCCCCACAGATCCCGCCCTCAACGCCCCCTTCGGAAAAGGGCACCGGGTGCTGGCCCCCCCCCGGCCCACCTCGCGCCGGGACGCCGACCGTTTTCCCGGAATCTCGCCCCAGCGCGTCATCGACAGTATCTTCCAGGTTCTCGAGTCCTCGACCAAGGAGACGCAGCCGTGAACGCCACCCCCCTCGACCGCCTGGTGACCTCCAGCCTTCTGCTGGCTGCCTGCCTGTTCGCACCGCTCGCCGGCGCCACCCAGGGCGAGGCCCTGCCCGCCGAGACGATCCAGGAACTCACCCTGCTCGTCGAGCAGCAGCGCTGCGACGAGTTGCTGCTCCGCAGCTCGGAGCTGCGCCACCAGTACCCCGACGATGTCGACCTGCTGACCCTCGAGGGCAACTGCCGGTTGCGGGGCGCCCGGAGCGTCCAGCGCGACTTCGACAGCAGTCGTTACCGGCTGTTGCGGATCGCCAGCGGCAAGGACAAGCTTCCCCCCACGGTGGGCCAGCGCCTGTTCCGGGTGGACTATCGCTACAGCGACGAAGCCGCCCGGGACCAGGCCCTCGACCTGTTCAACCGCGCACTGAAACTCGCACCGACCCGGCGGGATATCGTCGTCGGGGCCGTCGCCGCCCACCTGGACACGGGACAACTCGACCGGGCGCTTCGGATCCTCGAGGACCATGCTCCCTCCCTCGAGACCTCCGCGCACCAGGACCTGGGCCAACTCGTCCAGGATCAACTGCGGATGGGCCAGATCGAGCGGGCACGCCGCGTGGCCGACGCGCTGGTTCGCATCCTGTCCCGATCGGCCCAGAGCCACGCCGCCCAGGCCCTGGTCCTCGAGCAACAGGGGCAGGCCCTCGAGGCCATGAAGGCCTACGCGCGTGCCGTGGAACGGGGCAACCGCCACCCCCAGGTGCGGCGCCAACTCGCCCTTCTGCAACTCGTCGCCGGTCGCCTGGACGAGGCGACCGCTACCCTGGTGCCGCTGGCACCCAGCAGCGGTGAGCTGGAACTCTGGCTGGCCCTGGCCCGCAGCGTCGCCGGCAATGCCTCGGCCCTGCCCATCTGGGAGAAGGTCGCCGCGCGCCTGGCCCGCCAGGAAAAACCCGATCCCCGGGCCACCGAACTGATCGAGCACTACCAGCGCTTGCTGGGATCCGCGGCCCGACCGGATGCCCCCATGCGCCTGCGTGGAGCCCGCCACTTCATCGGCCGGCGCCTGGAGATGCCCGCCCTCGTCGAGGCCATGGCCGCCATACGACAGGACCCCACACTGATCGAAGGCTGGCTGATGCTCACCCGTTTCCATCGCGGCGCCCTGCGCTTCGACATGGCCCTCGAGACCCTCGACGGCGCGTTGGCGGCGGCCGAAAAACTGGGGCCGGATTCTCCCTATGCGCCTGCTGAAATCGAGCTGCAGAAGGTCCAGGCGCTGCTCGGACTCGAGCGTTTCCAGCAAGCCTCCGAACTGGCGCGCAGCGTCGAGAAGGCGTCCATCGACACCCGCTTCGAGCAGGCCCTCGCCGCCCTGGGACTGGGGCGGGACAAGCGGGCCACCGAACTGCTCACGGCGGTGGCGGAGAGCGCCGGCGGGCACAAGGCCGAGGCCGCGGCCCTGCTGCAGGAACTAGGCCCCCCAATCCCCTGATCCCCCCCACCGTGGAGCGAAGAATGTACCCCGTGGCCCCGGGGGCCGGGGGGGCGCAAGCCGCCGGGGGTGTCCGGACCCTGTCCGCGGCACCTGTCCGCATGCGGACACCTCGTCCCCAAACTCCGCGCCCGAGCGCGGGTTCAAACTGGCCCCGCTCTTGCTCTCCCACGGGGCATGGACTGGCC
>JAUZRX010000057.1 GCA_030949985.1 Acidobacteriota bacterium | reverse complement strand
CCCCTCCGTCTCTCCGCTCATCCCCGTGTCCACGCTCGCTATCCGGTAATAGTACGTCTCCCCTATCTCCAACCCCGAATCACTGTACGTCGTCACTCCCGCTCCCACCGTCGCTACCGCCTCGTACCCCGTGTCACGACTGTCCGTACTCCTGTATATCCGGTACCCTACGATATCTCCCTGCTCTCCACTCGCCGGTAAACTCCAACTCAAATCCAACTTCCCGGACGTGTCACCCGGACTCACACTCAACCCCGTCACCGGGTCCGGGTACCCGCCCCAGTCCACTACGACCGTCTCCCCTCCGCTCACCGTCCACCCGTGAGCCATACTCCCGTCACTCCGCACGATCACACTCCGGTCTCCTGTCAGGTTCCCTCCGTCCGTCCACTGCCCCTCCAACAGGAACTTGTACCCCTGGTCCTTCGGTGTCCCCGCGTACCTCTCGTACCCCGTCGGTACCTCCACCACCCACAACCGCGTGTCCACCTGCCTCATCAACACTCCGTTCGCTCCGTCCCACCCGTTGAAATCTCCCGCTACCGTCACCTTGTATGGTAACGTGCTCCCCCCCTCGTAATACTCCACCAACTGTTCCAACTTCCCATCCTCCCACACCTGGCCGCTGCCTCCCTTCTCGTACAGAAACTTGTACTCGAACAGGCTCCCTACCGCTACACTCTTCACGATCCCCCAGCGGCCTCCTCCCATATCCGACAATACATCGTTCGCCCCAGGACTGAACCCGTTGAACGGACCCGCTATGTACACCGTGTCCGGAAAAATCCCGCTCATATCCACGACGAACGTCACGTCCACCGGCGGCACCGGCACTCCCTCCAACCTCGACGAGTACCTCCCCTCCGTCTCTCCACTCGACCGCGTGTCCACGCTCGCTATCCGGTAATAATACGTCTCCCCCGTCTCCAACCCCGAGTCTATGTAACTCGTCGTCCCGCTCGAAGCGTCTATCTCCACCAACATCCCGTACCCCGTGTCACGACTGTCCGTGCTCCTGTATATCCGGTACTTCACTATGTCCGCACGCTCCCCTGCCACCGGCAGACTCCAACTCAAGATCAGCGTCGTCTCCCCTCCACTCACGTCCGCGCTCAACCCGCTCACAGGGTCACCCCACCCCGACCAGTTCACCTCCACCGTCTCCCCTCCGCTCACCGTCCATCCGTGCGCCAAACTCCCGTCCCCGCGCACGATCACGCTCCGGTCCGCTACTCCGTTCGACACCCCCGCCCACAACCCGTTCGCCTTGAAATTGTACTCCTGGTCCTTCGGTGTCCCCGCGTATCTCTCGTACCCCGTCGGTACCTCCACCACCCACAACCGCGTGTCCACCTGTCTCATCAACACCGCGCTC
>JAUZRX010000056.1 GCA_030949985.1 Acidobacteriota bacterium | reverse complement strand
TTCGGTCACGCACGAGGCGTGCTCCGGGGCGGACCCTGGATCTCACCAGACCGCCGAAAACGACGCGGACGCACACGCCATTTCCGCCGAACGGCCTCGACTAACGGCCAAGGCGACCCGGCTCCGTCCGCCGAACCCGTCACAGCGCCAACGGACGGGTTGTGTGCACATGGAGGTTGGAGCAGAGCCGTCAGGTGGATTGACGTGTTCAGCAGAAGCTGCCGCGACGCCTAGGGACTGCAGTTCCGTGATCGGCCGTGTCACTCGCATTCGTTGCGTGGGTCCTCGCGCCGCTTCGAACGGCGAACGTTCGTGCAGCGACAATTCACGCCAGCGTCGTCGTACGCTAGCGCACCCACGACCCTCGCCGTCGGTCAGATTGCACTTAGAAGAGCGGTACGCTACGCCCTAAAGTTGCAACATTTTTTGAACCGCCAGTTCACGGCTCCCATGAGCCCGCGGCGGACCTCAAGACGCACGGTGCGGGCTTTAACAAGTCCGAAGTGAAGCTGACGGTGGAAGGTGGCATTACCGGTGGTGGTGTGTGGGGTCTTCGGCTTCGGCCAGGCCACATAAGGAACCACGTTAGTGCCGACTCAGCCTTTCCCGTGCCCGGGTACATCTCCCTACGACTCCGCATCGCGCTTGCAGTCTCCTTACTGGGTAAGTAGGTCAACGGTCGTGTCACACTCACCATCGGTGAGTCTGTGTGGACCGTTTGGCTGCCCCCAGCGGCCTGCTCTCGCCTACGTTGCTTCCGTCGAGGTAGGACTCAAGTACTCTGGCGTTCCAGTCTCGACGACCTCCGTTGAAATTTCGAACCACCCTCTGGTATAGGGGACAGAGCGCGCCCCCCATATGGCTGATAGGGGAACGTCCGGCGCGGACCACATACCCTGCACGGTCAAAGTGCAGACGGGTGCAGTCGAGGTCACCCAGGTGAGAATGGCTCTCTCATCGAAGTCGCGAAGACGCCTGCAACCATGGCGTTTCATCGCGACAACATCGGCGAAATCGAGCGGGACGCGCTCCACGCGACCAGCTCCACAGGTCACGCAAGAGGCGTGCTCCGGGGCGGACCCTGGATCTCACCAGACCGCCGAAAACGACGCGGACGCACACGCCATTTCCGCCGAACGGCCTCGACTAACGGCCAAGGCGACCCGGCTCCGTCCGCCGAACCCGTCCTCGCGCCACCTCGACGATGGACCCGCCGAAGGCGGACCACCGGGTGAGCATTGGCCCGACGGGTAGCAGCGATGGACGCATCGGCCCCGGTATTTCCGTGACCACGGCGCGCGAGATCGCCCTGTATCCGATCGGCCTGGACAATTGGCCACGGACCTAGACAGCGAGCGAACGGCGGCCGTTTTGGTTTTCGGCAACGGCCGAACACGACGCGACCACTCTTCGGTCACGCACGAGGCGTGCTCCGGGGCGGACCCTGGATCTCACCAGACCGCCGAAAACGACGCGGACGCACACGCCATTTCCGCCGAACGGCCTCGACTAACGGCCAAGGCGACCCGGCTCCGTCCGCCGAACCCGTC
>JAUZRX010000055.1 GCA_030949985.1 Acidobacteriota bacterium | reverse complement strand
GCTGCGCGTGATCGGCAGCCCCGATCCCTACGGCAAGCATACCGACGGCATGGGCGGGGCCACGTCATCGACCTCCAAGACGGTGATCCTGAGCCGCAGCACGCGCCCCGGGCACGATGTCGATTATCTGTTCGGCCAGGTGGCCATCGATCGCGCCTTCATCGACTGGAGCGGCAACTGCGGCAATCTGAGCGCCGCGGTCGGACCCGCCGCGATCCACATGGGTCTGATCGATCCCGGGCGCATCCCGCGCGACGGCAGCGTGGAGGTGCGCATCTGGCAGGCCAACATCGGCAAGACCATCGTGGTGCGGGTGCCCGTCAGCGGGGGGGAGGTGCAGGAGACGGGCGATTTCGAACTCGACGGCGTGGCCTTCCCCGCCGCCGAGATCCCGGTGGCCTTCGAGCGGCCGGTCGACCCCTCCGAGCCCCTCTTCCCCACCGGCAACCTGGTCGATCTCCTGGAGGTGCCGGGCCTGGGCAGTTTCGAGGCCACCATGATCAACGCCGGCATTCCCACCATCTTCCTCAACGCCGCCGATCTGGGTTACACCGGAACCGAGTTGCAACCGGCGATCAACGAGGACCGCGCGGCGCTGGAACGCTTCGAGACCATCCGCGCCCACGGCGCGGTGCGCATGGGGCTCATCGAGGCCCCGTCCCGGGCGGCGGAGCGCCAGCACACGCCCAAGGTGGCCTTCGTGGCGCCCCCGGCCGCCTACACCGCCTCGAGCGGCAAGGCGATCTCCGCGGAGGCGATCGACCTGAATGTCCGCGCCCTGTCGATGGGCAAGCTGCACCATGCCATGATGGGGACCGCCGCGGTGGCGATCGGTGCCGCGGCCGTCATCGAGGGGACCCTGGTCAACCGGGCGGCCGGTGGGGGCTCTCGCGATGCCGTCACCTTCGGTCATCCCTCCGGCACCCTCCGGGTCGGTGCCACGGTGCACCGGCGGGATGGGCGCTGGGTGGTCGAGCGGGTGGTGATGAGCCGCAGCGCCCGCATCCTGATGGAGGGCCGGGTACGGGTGCCGGGCGAGGTGCTCCAGGAAGCGCCGGACTGAAGTCCGCCATCCGGTCCGTCAACTCCCTCTTCCGCGACAGGTGAACCGCCCGGGCGGGGCCACCGCTCCCGGATCGTTGCGCGCACGGGGGCGGCACGGAAGACCGGGGGGCCGGGCAAACCGGGCGTTTGCGGGCGCGGCGGGTGCCAAGCGCCGCCAAATCACCATGGCGCCGTGCGGCGAGGCGGGGATGGGGTTTATCGAGGTTCCCATGAGAACATGAGACACGGGAGGAACATGACGTGCTGCAACTGGGCCTGATCTTCGTCCTCGTGGCCGGCGCCTGGGCGCTGGCCTGCCGCGGGAGCGGTCTGCCGCTCTGGACCGCGGCGGGCGCGGCATGGCTGTTGCTGGCGACCATGCTCACCGGGCC
>JAUZRX010000054.1 GCA_030949985.1 Acidobacteriota bacterium | reverse complement strand
CTCTACTGTTTTCATAATCAAAGGCTCTATCGTGGCTTGCTTTACATTTTCCAGCATCTGAATAACAACGTCACCGGTACGCTGGATCATCCCTAAAATAGGCGATGAAACGGAGAAAGCACGGACCGAAGTTCAAGGCGCGGGTGGCGCTGGACGCTGTCCGGGGCGACAAGACGGTGGCAGAGATCTGCCGGAAGCACGCTGTGCATTCGAGGCATGTGGCGCGGTGGAAGAGCCAGCTGCTCGACCATCTCCCTGACCTCTTCGAGGATGGGGTCAGTTCGGCGGACGCTTGTCAGGAACAGCTCATCGAGGAGCTGTTTGCGATGATCGGTCGGTTGAAGGTCGAAAACGATTTTCTGAAAAAAATCTGGTCTTGACTAACGCGGAGTAGCGCGTCTGATCGAGCCGAGCCACGAGTTGAGTATCGTTCGGCAGTGCGAGCTGCTTGGGCTGCCACGATCGAGCTACTACTACGAGCCGAGGGCGGAGACCGAGTTGAACCTACGACGGATGCGACGGATTGACGAGGTCCATCTGAGCCAAGCATTCTACGGCAGTCGGCGAATGGCCGTCCACCTCTGCCGGGAGGGATTCGAGGTCAATCGGAAGCGGGTGCAACGACTGATGCGGTGGCGGGTACGACGGCGAGAATCGCCGCCGCTGGGGCTCGGGCACGACCTCCGGATCGGCCGCGGGCCGCGTGCCTTTTCCGGAAGCGAGGCTCTTGCTTCGCTCGGTCTTCCCTTTAGTCGAAGGCGCGCGGCCAGGAGAACCAGTAATCGCCTTGTGCTTCAATACGGGACCTCCAATTCGCCCTTTTCTGCAAAGATTCAAGGGAACCGAAGTGGCTCACGAATGTTGGCGGAGAGGGCGCCGCTCGATAACTTAGCGTCCCGGCCTGCCATGGTTCCTCCAAGCGCTAAAAATCGAAGGGTGCAGCCGCAGCCGGCGGGCAACGATCCAGACTAGGAGCACATTCCACAGGATCATCGTGGCCGTCATGGCTGCGGCGCCGCCGGCGACACCGTACCGGGGAAGCAAGAGGATGTTCAGCAGGACATTCAAGGCGGCGCTGCTTCCATAGACGACGGCGTTGAGGTTCTGGTGGCCGGTGACGTTCATGATGAGGCCGACGGATCCGGCGGCGGCGTTGACGAGATTACCGGCCACGAGAATGATCAGGACGGAGGGGGCGGCGCCCGCGGCAAAATCCGGGCCGAAGAGCGAAAGAATGGGGCGGGCCGCGACGACCAGGACCAGGCCCACCAGCAGCGAGGGCCAGAAGATCCAATGCACCACCGTGGAGAGCATGCGTTGGAGGTCCGCGTTGTTGCCGGCGTGGTACAGCTCGGAGATTCGCGGCGCGACGACGTTGTTGATGGAGCCGAGAAAGAAGCTGACCAGGGTGGCGAGCTGGGTGGCGACGGCGAAGATACCGGCGTCGGCGGGGCCCAGCATCGAGCCGACCATCAGGACGCCGAGCTGGTTGAGCAGAATGCCGAATCCGGTCATCAGCAGCAGCGGCAGGGCCACTTGCAGCCATGGGCGCCAGGCCCAGGCGGTGGGGGCTAGGCGGGCCGGCTCGGGGTAGGCGCGCCAAACCCACGCCCACTGAAGCAGCATGAAAACCGCCAGACAGCCGCCGAAGGCCAGCAGCGCGTCGAGCCCGGTCGGCTCGAGGAGCCAGTAGAGGCTTCCGGCCGCCAGCAGGGCCGCCGCGGGACGCCCGATGTTCCAGGGCAGGAAGGCCACGGTCATGCGATGGAAAGAGCGGGCCAGTTGGGTGTTGAGGACGAAGAGGGCGAAGATGGGAATGATCCAGGCGCCGATCATCAGCGCCCGGGCCTGTGCGGGGTCGAGCCATCGGCCGGCTGCCTGGTGGAAGACCGCGGCGGCGAGGGCGGCTGCCAGGAGGCCTGCGCCCATCACCAGCAGCCGCGAGCCGAGGATCAGTCCTTTGAGCAGGCCCCACTGTTTGTCGCCGGCGTGCTGGGGGATGTAGCGTTGCAGCGCCGTGGGAAAGCCGAGGCAGGCGAGGGTTCCGATCAGGGTGATCCACGAGAAGGCATAACGGTAGATGCCATATTCGTAGGTACCGAGCAGGCGGGCCAGGACCACCTGGGCCAGGTAGCCCAGTGCCATGCCGGCGACCTGGAGGATGGCGACGATGGCGGTGCCCCGCGCCACGCGGTGCATCAGGCCGTCGTGGGCCATGAAAGCCTCGAACCGTTGCCGGGCGCGAGTCAGCGGGGTGCGACGTGGGGGCTCTGGGTTCACTCGTAGGTGGCTCCGGCGGCAGGTTTCCGGGAGTCTAGCCGGGGTCGTATCCGCGATCCAGAGCGGCGGGGGGCGGGCGTGGCGCGGGCCCATGGAAGGTGCGCCCCCCGTTCCGGGCGGGAGCGCGGCGAGGGCTGGACCTGGGAGGGGAGTATATGTGGGCGTATACTTGCCGGCGGCCGGATGCAAAACCCCCGGGAGGACAACCCATGGCGCAACTGACGCTCTACGTCGACGAAGAGACGCGCCGGAAAATCGAAGCCGCCGCACGGCAGGCCCACCTCTCCGTCTCCCGCTGGGTGGTCACGACTCTCAGCCGGAGCCTGGAGCAGACCTGGCCGCGGGATTACTTCGACCTCTTCGGCAGCCTTCCGGCGGACGACCTGGAGCCCCCGGCCCAGGGCAGAGGGGGCGAGGACCCGCACGGGAGGAAGACCGGCGGATGAACTTCTTCCTCGATACCGCCATTTGCCTCGACGCTCTTGCGGGCCGCGCCCCCACCCTGGTGAAGCGGCTCCAGGGGCTGACGCCTTCCGCGATCAAGATTCCCGCCATCGTTCACGCCGAGCTTCTGCTGGCCGCAGAAAAGAGTCGCCGGCGGGAACGGGCTCTGCCAGTCGTCGAACGCTTTCTGTTCCCCTTCGAGATCGTCCCGTTCGACGCCCGCGCGGCGGCACGCCACGCGGCCCTTCGCCTCACCCTCGAGCCGCGGGAGACCGGTCTCCGGCCGCACGATCTGATCGTGGCCGCGACGGTTCTCGTCCACGACGCCACCCTCCTCACCCCTGCCGTCCGGAAGTTCCGGAAAGTTCCCGCCTTGCGCTGCGAGGAGCCGTAAGGCATTCGGAGCAAGCGCCGGGCGGCGCGGGCGCTCCGCGAAAGGCCTGACATGGGGTTCGGTCCAGGATGAATATGAAAACGCGGGAAGTGGAGTCGTTTCCGACAGGGGGCGCGCGAAAGCTGAAGACCTACGTCTACCGGCTCATCGATCCTCGAAATGGAGAGACCTTCTACATCGGCAAGGGTTAGGGCAATTGCGTGTTCAGTCACATCCGTGCCGAGAAGGGACTCGAAGGCGACGAGATCGATAACAAGCTCAGGCGCATCCGGGAAATACGGCTTGCCGGGTTCGAGGTTGCCCCTCTCATTCACCGCCACGGCATGGATGAGAGAACCGCCTTCGAAGTCGAGGCGGCGTTCATCGACTACACCTGGGGCCGAAAAATGAAGCCTCCCGAGCGAAGGGATGGCCCGCCCCCCCCGTCGCGCCGCCGCTGATGCCAACTGTCGCGCCGGCCGGGGAGCGCCTGCCCGCTGGACCGGTTCTCGATGACTACGACCAGGATGACTCCGCAACAGGGCCGCGGGGTATGTCTCTCCCCTGAGGCTATGGCGGTCGTTCTGTCTCCGTCGTGATACACCGGGATGAACGACTGCGGGGAGGGGGCATCTCTCGCGCGATGGCCAGGGCTGCACACGCCGGGTAGCTCGCTGTCCGAGCTCTTTGCCACACGGCCGGTTGCAACGGGGCCACGTCCGTCACGGCGTCGAAGTCGTGCGCGGCGGGCCTCGCGTGCATTGGGTCAACGGCCTTGTTGGCTGGCACTGTTTTTGCTTCTGCGGGCAGTGGGTCCAACCGGAACAAGAGCTGAAAGGGGCGTAAGGGGAATGGTCGTTTCAGGAAGCCGTTCGGTACCGCTACTTGCCGTGATCCTGCTTGCCACTGCCGCTGGATCTTCCTCCGCACAGACCAGTGTTCCGGGAGGAACCATTTGTGAGGACACTGTCTGGAATCTCGGCGGGTCCCCTTATGTTGTGGAAGGGGATGTCACGATCTGCTCGACTGCGACCCTGACCATCGACCCCGGGGTGCGTGTCGAGGTGGCGGGACCGTACTGGATCAAGGCGGAGGGTCGCCTGGTGGCGCAGGGCACGCCGGCGCAGCAGATCGTGTTCACGGCGCGCGATCCCCTCGCCGGGTCCGGGGCGTGGGACTGGATCGAGTTGAACCGGGAGACCTCGGATCCGGCCATGATCTCGATCCTC
>JAUZRX010000053.1 GCA_030949985.1 Acidobacteriota bacterium | reverse complement strand
TCGATCACGAGGTTTGCCTTGCGCAGGTTCTCTTTCAGCCGGTCATTCTCCCGCCGGAGGCGACGATTCTCTTTTTCGAGTGCCGCGTCGGGCGATGTCTTGCGACGCCGAGCGCTTCCCTTCAGAGCGCCGAGAGCACCTTCCTGCTGGGCTCTGCGCCAGGCGGAGAGGTGGGAACTGTACAGCCCCTCACGTCGCAGCAGACGCCCTATCTCGCCGTTGTGCTGGCAGCGCTCCGCCTCGGCCAGAATGCGCGCCTTGTACGCCGCGGAGAATCGCCGCCGCTGGGGCTTGGCCACGACCTCCGGATCGGCCGCGGGCCGCGCGCCTTCTCCGGAAGCGAGGCTCTCGCTTCGCTCGACCTTCGCTTCCTCCGAAGGCGCGCGGCCCGGAGAGCCAGTAATCGCCTTGTGCTTCAACATGGGACCTCCAATTCGCCCTCTTCTACAAAGATCCAAGGGAACCGAAGTGTCTCACGGATGTTGGCAGAGAGGGCTGGGCCACCTGATGGAGGCGCGGCACGACTGGTACGTGGACGACTCGCACACGCCCGTCGGTTGCGTCAGGCTCTCGCCTCTTGCTGGCCGCGCCGGTAGGCCAGGCCGTAGAACACCAGGCCGAAGACCAGCTCGATCCCGCAGAAGATGGCCAGGTTGGTGGCCACGTTGCCGGCGAAGCCGTAGGTGTGCAGCCCGATGTTGAGCAGGTTCACGCCGAACCACGCCAGGGCGACGATGATGTTGTTGAGCACCAGCCCAAAGGCGAAACCACGGGGCCGGAAGAGTGCCGTGTAACGGCCATGGAGGAGCATCAGTTGCCACATCACGATCAGCAGGGCGCCGTTTTCCTTCGGATCCCAGCCCCAGAAGCGGCCCCAGGACTGGTCGGCCCAGATGCCGCCGAGAATGGTGCCGAACAGGGTGAAGAAGAGAGCGACCAGCGTCAGTCCGCCCATGTTGCGGTTGAGTACTTCGAGGCGGGCCTTGGCCGATGGCCGGAAGGCCCGGAAGACCAGGTAGAGGTGTCCCGCCAGGCCGGCGACCAGTGAGCAGCCATAGCCGATGGTGATGGTCACCACGTGGGTCGAGAGCCAGAAGTTGGAGTTCAACACGGCGACGAGCATGCCCATGGTGTCGCCGTCGGCGGCTTTGCCGAAGCCGACGAAGTGGAGTATCGCGCCGGCGATGGCGCCGAGAAGAATCCCGTAGCCGTCCCGGCGCATCAACTCGACCACCACGCCGGTCAGGGCCGAGACCATGCCGACGAAGACGATCGACTCGTAGAGGGTCGAGACCGGGGCGCGCCCCATGATCACCATCCGGCAGACGAGCCCGGCGATGTGCAGTGCCACGCCGAAGCCCAGCGCGCCCAGGGCGGTGGGGCGCAGCCAGCGGGAGGCGAACATCCAGCTCGTCGCCAGCAGCAGGAAAGCCAGGATGTAGAGCGCGACGCTCTTGTAGAACAGGTCGGTGCGGTTGTACCAGTTCTCGAGATCGATGCGCTGGAGCCGGGAATCGGGCAGCGCTCCGCGGATCGCCGCGTGCAAGGCGACGGTGGCTTCCGCCTGGCGTACCCGATCGCCGTCACGGTGGGCGGAAAGCAAGGCTTCCCAGCCGTCGAGGATCTCGGCTGCCAGTCCCCGGTCCTGGGCGGTGCCGACGATTTCCCAGGGAGAAAGCCACTTGGCCTCTTCCACTTCTGTCCCCGTGCCCGGAGGGACGATGGCCAGGATGTGGGCGAAGCGGTCTTCCTGGAGCCGATTGACCGTGTTGACCAGGCGCACGAGAGCCTTCTGCGAGTCGGACCACTGTTCCCGGGGCAGGTGCCCGAGGTCGTCGAGACGGCCGCGAATCGCCGGGAAGTGGCCGACGAGGGTACGATAGGAAATGTTGCGATTGGAGGGCAGGTCCAGTTCGGCGGCCAGTTCGGCATCTTCGATGCGGATCAAGGGCAGCAGGCAGGAGGCTGCGCGGGAAATCTCCTGGTAGCGCAGCACGTTGCGATAGCTCTCGACGAGCTGGTTCTCGACGTAGGTTCGGTCTTCTTCTTCCCGCTGCATCAATTCGCGCAGGGTGCCTTCCTGGGGACCGATGGCCTCGACCATTTCGGAGTAGGTGTAGACGCGATCTTCCCGTTCGGGCAGGCCGAGGGCGACGACCACCTCCGGGGAGCGAATCTTGAACACCCGCATGGGCGACGAGCCGTCGGGATGGGTCAGCACGTCGAGCAGCCACTGCTCGGGGGTCGCGCCCCCGGGGCTGCGGCGGCTGGAGAAGGCCAGCAGGTGGACCCGGGCGAAGGTATCGAGGGGCTTGATGCGGCCCTGGTGCTGTACCGGCAGCTCGCCGATGGTCTCCTGGGCGATGGCGGCGCCCGGCAGCAGGGAGAGGAGGATCAACAGCCAGCTCGTCTTCCTCATGGCATCGCCTCCTTGCGGGCGGCCGCCCGGGAGCGGGCGAGGATCTGGGCCAGGTGGATCAGCAGCCCGAGGCACATCACCAGGCTCGAGATGTAGGGGAACAGGCGACCGTAGTTCTTGACCACCGCGAGTACGGTGATTTCGGGAGTGCCCTCGATATAGGACGACTGGTAGAAGGTATAGCCGCGGTGCCGCAGGGGTTCGTTCATGCTGATCACCACGCGCCGCTTCGTCCCCGAGTCGATCAGGTTGACCGTCGAGCTGTAAGCGCTGGCCATGCGCGTGCCGGGGTGAACCTTCTTCTCGAAATCGACCAGTTCGAGACTGAAGGGCAGGATGCGGCGCTCGCGTCGTAACTCGATGCGGATCCGCTTGTCGCCCACGGTGATCACGTCCGGCTGTCGCGCGTTCTCGACGGCCAGGTATTGGCCGTCGGTGCTCTCTCCCGCGCCGGTGATGCGTAGAACGGCGGCCGCGCCCAGCGTGTCGTCCCCACTGTCGACGACCGGTTCGGCGCGGGCGATACGACCGAGACCACGCCAGGGGGCCGGGGCCGGATTGTCCCGGCGGAAGGCCTGGGCCCGCGGGTAGAAGTGGAGGATTTCCGCGGTGACGCCCTCGACGGGCAGCTTGATCACGCGCCCGGGCTCGAGCCACGGCTCGCTGTAGGCCCGTACCGCGTCGTGGTCGGCGGGGCTGGTGTCGATGAAGGCCAGTTCCTTCTGGCGGTCGTCGGCAACGAAGTTCGATGTCTCGCCCTCGGCGATCATCATGTTGCCCTCGTTGCTGAAGTAGGCCGTGAGCATGCCGCCGACCAGCAACAGCAGGGCGCCGGCGTGAGCCACCAGCAGGCCGGTCCGGCGTGCGGTCCACGTCGCGGGTTGGACGAGGTAGGCCAGCAGGTTGATGAAGACCACCAACATTGTCAGGCGGCCGCCGGGCAGGGGCAGAACGCCCACCAGCGTGATCCAGGAAGAGAAGTACTTCTCCTGGGCGCCGTACAGGCCGATGCTCGATTGGGCAAGGGTGCCGATGACGAGCAGTACGATCAACCAGGCGCAGGCGAAGGTGAAGATTTCCGCGCGCGAAAGGAAGATGAGAGCCCTTTTCAACATGGACATCTCTCCGTCGGGAACCACGGTTTCATGAATGCGCCGCGGGCAGGGCCAGGGAGTCGCAGAAGGCGACGAAGTCGGGTGTCAACTGGTCGATCTTGTCGGCTGGGGCGAGGAGCTTGACGAAGGCCGTTCGGTCGCCGAGAGGAAGGATGGTGGCCAGCATGGCCTTGGCCGGCTGGTCGGGATTGACGATGCGGAAATATCGATAGGCACCGGCGCCCGCCTTGCCGTCCTTGCCTTCGTGGGCGATGGTGGCGGCATCGAGAGGCTCGAGGCCGAGCTGCCTGCGCCAGCGGTTGACATTGGCCGCCTCGCCGCCACCGTCGTTGGCCAGAATGACGATGTAGCACTCTGCAGACGGACCGCCCCCGGGAATCCGGTAGTTGACCAGCCGCAGGGAGGATCCGGGGGTCTCCTGCCAGCCGGCGGGGGCGTGCCAGTGGAGTTCTTCCGAGTGGGAGTGGCCCATCTCCCCGGAGACGGCTCCGGGAGGGGAAGACTTGGGAACCTGGTAGGAGCGAACCCCCTCGTCGCCGCAGCCGACCAGCAACAGGGTCAGCGCTGTCATGACGAGAGCCCGTCCGGGGATGCGGAGTGTTCGGGGGGCGGGGGCGTTGAGCATGGTCTCACCGTTCCGGCCTGCCGCCCTGCCGCATCGGCGTTGACGCGGCAGACGCTTCCGGTGGAGAAGAATACAATGCTGCGGACCGGTCGTCGAAGCCGGAGGAGGCAATTGTGATGGTCAGGACGAATCGTCGGCGCCGGATGCGACCCAAGAGCAAGGGCGGGAAGGGCCGCAAGGGCGCAGGCCCGCGTCGCCTCGAAGCGGTGGCGGCCACACTCCTCGCCCTGGGAGCCGTCGCGGGCACCTACTTCGGTATTCGCGCGGGTTCGCTCTACGCCGCCACCTTCTGCCTGCTCTGGCTGCTGGGAACGGTGATCTGGTTCTTCAGCATTTTCGGCTACCGCGAGAAGCTCTGACCGGCGGTCTTCGTTCGGGTGTCTTTACCATGGCGTGGCCCGGCGTAAGCCCGGCCACTCACGGCCCTCCTCGCCGCAGGCGTTGGCGGCACGCACCAGGCAGAAGAAGATCTGCGGGGCGTCGCCCTGGTGACCATCTTCATAGAAGAGTTCCGTGGTTTCGCCGAGCCGGCTGAAGACGCCGGGCAGGGGGAGCGATAGACCCGGCCGATGTCTTCACCGGTCGCTGCACTCCATTCGCGCCTGACGTGATCGTGGTTGACCGGGGTGACGGCCAGATCGGCGATGGGGCCGGCCGCCTGGCGGCTGCCGGTCTCCATCACGGCGACCGCATCCTGATTGCCGTCCTCGAGGCCGCCCACCGTCGTGCAGGTTTCGTTGACCCCACGGCTTGCACCCGGTAGTCGATGGCGAATGCGTCGGCCAGACCGTCGTCGACATGGCTCGGGGCGGGGGCCACCGCGGTGCCGACGATGATCTGCCCTTTCTCGCAGCCCTACTCGTTACGCAGCACCTTGTACGACGCCGCGCCGGCGACGTGGCCTTTACAGTGCACTTCCTTGCCGAAGGGGCCGCCGCCGCAGTTCTCGGCCAGAAAGCCGGATGGCGTCGCCGGAGTGTGCAACTCGCGCTTGTCCCGGTCCTGGTCGCGCATCCCGGTGCATTCGAGGCAGGTATCGCCTTGGCCCGAACAGTTCTTGCTGGTGTAGAAACCATGCCCGGTGCAGGATTCACGGGTTTCGAAGAAGGCGACGATACCGGCGTAGGCCTCCGGGGGATTGTCGTAGCCGCTCCCGCCGTTCTGGTCGAGACCGTGGCCCCATGCATGGAGGAAGACGCCCATGATCGCGCCCGTATGGCGGCAGCCCCCGCCCGAACGGTGGAAGTTGACGGTGCCGTCCCAGCATGCGTTGCGCGTGTTATCGATGTTGACGTTGTCGGTAAGTCGGCTTTTCAGTCGGTTGTTGTCCGGCAGCCAGGCTCTTCCTCTCTGCATCGATCGATTGAGGTGGAAAAAGGAAGAGCGAGAGGCATGGGTGTTGTCTGCCGACGAGCCTTCGGGCACCACGCAGCCGGTGCCGTCACTGACCCGTCCAGCGTCGGGAGCGGGCCGCGGCGGCGAGGGGCAGCAGGAGCAGGGTGCCCGGATCGACCAGGGGCATGCCGGCAATCGTTCCTGCGCCGAGGCAGGCGTTGAGACGCCGGGCCTGGTGGACGTCGAGAGTCGGGCGGGGAAGGTGGACACCGGGCCCACGCGGGAGGCGCCGAAGGCCACCAGAAGGCCGCGGCCGAGTTGGAAGTCCAGCCGTGCGCCTTCCACCGGAACTCCGGCAGGCGCCTGGCCGGAAGGTGATCTGCCAGACGTGCCCACCCACGGGACCCGATGCGGCGGTATCCAGCACCAGGTCGGTTGCCAGCCCGCGGAAGACCACCGGGTGTTTCTCGATGAGGGCGCGAACCCGGACTTCGAGTCGCTCGAGCCGCGCGGTCGGGGTGTCCGCGGCGCACGCGGGCATCCGGGCCACGCCGGTGCCCCAGGCGAGAGTGGGCAGGCCGGTGCGTGCGTCGATGGTGGCCCGCCAGTGGCCTCCCGGTTCACCGTTCAGGTGTTCCCAGGTCTTCCGCAGGTCGGCGGAGGCGGGCAGGTCGAGGGGATTTTCGGCGAGGGTGGCAAGCCCGCCGCCGGGTCGATCCCGCAGCAGGTGATCGAAGGGCTCGGGATCTTCCCGCTGGCGCAGGGTCCGGGCGGGAAGCCCGACCGACCCGGCGAGAGCGAGGATCGGGCAACTTCGAACGGGGGAACGGACCGACGGCACACGACGACTCCCGGCCGACCTCCCCGGTGATCGAGAACACGCCGAAAACCCCGGTGCTCCCTGCGGGGAGTGTCCCTCCAGGACCCGGTCAGTACTGAAAGGGCCGGGGAGGGCAAGAGGATGGCGCAGGGTGTTCCCGGCCGAGTTTTTCAGAAGTCACGCGAAAGTAAGAAAAAAGAGTCGAAGGCCTTGCTTTCGAGGGGTGACTGCCCGCATAATCACCGGGTTACCTCCAGAAGCGGCGCAAAACGCCCTTGTCTTTTTTCCGGGCCGGATCGTTTCTGCCCGCAAGCCGCTTGGCCCGCTACTGGAACCGATTGAGGGAAGCGCCGACCGCTTTCCGGAAAGAACGGAGTACCGAATGCCGAAGGGAACTGTGAAGTGGTTCAACGATGCCAAGGGTTACGGGTTCATCAGCCAGGAGGATGGCACGGACGTCTTCGTCCACCACACCGCCATTCTCGGCAGTGGATTCAAGACCCTCAACGAGGGTGAGACCGTCGAGTTCGAGGTCACCCAGGGTCCCAAGGGTCCCCAGGCGACCCAGGTCCAGCGCAGCGCCTGAACCCTTCACGAGCTGCCATAGTACTGAAGGCGCCCCGCTTCGGCGGGGCGTTTTTTATGGACGGTGCATTCGGCGCCGGTTGCGGTGGGGCGGCTTTGCCCGTACTTGTTGGGGGCGCGGAAGCCGCGACAAGGGACCAGGACGGTTCGTCGCCGCGCCCCGAGGAGAGAACATGGAAGCCCTGCTCGTTTGGCCCGAGTTCCCTCCGACCTACTGGAGCTACTCGTACTCCCTGCGCCTGGTGGGCAAACGCTGCCTGCTGCCGCCGTTGCCCCTGATCACCGTGGCGGCCTTGCTGCCCGCAGACTGGAAGCTGCGCCTGGTCGATCTCAACGCGGAGTCTCTGAGCGATCAGCAGATTCGTGCCGCTGACGTGGTGTTGATTTCCGGCATGCTGGCCCAGCGCCGGTCGATGCACCAGGTCATCGCCCGCTGTCGTGCATTGGGTGTGCGCTGCGCGGTGGGAGGGCCCTACGCCACCGCCGTTCCGGAAGACTTCGAGGCGGCGGACCATGTCTTCGTCGGGGAAGCGGAAGGCTCGATCGGAGAGTTTTGCCGGCAGCTCGAACAGGGCCGGGCGCCTCATCGCTTCCAGGGCCTCGACAAACCGCCGATCACCGACTCTCCCGTGCCGCGCTACGACTTGCTCAACGTGGACTCCTACCTGCACATGGCCCTGCAATATTCGAGGGGTTGCCCTTTTTCCTGCGAGTTCTGCGACATCATCGTCATGTATGGTCGCCGGCCTCGGGTCAAGGCTCCCGAACAGGTGGAGGCGGAACTCGATGCCATCGCCGCGACGGGCTTCCGGGGTAGTGTCTTTTTCGTCGACGACAACTTCATCGGCAATAAAAAGGAAGTCCGGGCGCTGATTCCCCATCTCCGGCGGTGGCAGGAGCGGAAGGACTGGCCCTTTTTCTTCTACACCGAGGCATCGCTCAACCTGGCCGATGACGAAGCCCTGATGAAGTCCATGGTCGATGCGGGTTTCGAAAGCGTGTTCATCGGCATCGAGAGTCCATCGGCGGATTCCATCGCCGAGATGCACAAGGTCCAGAACATGAAAGGGGACATCGCCGACCGGGTTCACCGGATCCTCGAGCACGGCATGGATGTCTGGGCCGGCTTCATCGTCGGCTTCGACTCCGACACGCCATCGATCTTCGACGAGCAGTACGACCTGATCGAAAAGGCCGCGATTCCCTTCGCCATGGTCGGTATGCTCCAGGCGTTGCCCGGCACCGCCCTGACCCGGCGCCTGGAGAAGGAGGGTCGGCTCAGGCCCCACATCGGTACCGATCAGTTCGGCCACGTGAACTTCGACACCGTGCTGTCCGACAAGACCCTGGTGGCGGGTTATCGTCGTCTGCTGCAAAAGGTCTACGAGCCGCGGGCCTACTTCGACCGGGTACGGGCGATGCTGGCCCGGCGGCCCCAGCCTCGATGGCGGCGTCGTCCCACGGCGGCGCAAATCGTCTCGGGCGCGCGGGCCCTGATCACCCAGGGTCTGTTCGCCCACTACCGCCTCGAGTACCTGCGCTTTTTGTGGAAGATCTGGCGCTGGGATTCGAGTCGCCTGGTCGAAGCCCTGATGCGAGCCGGTGCCGGGCATCACTTCATCGAGTACACCCGCAAGGTGGTCGCGCCTCGTCTGGAGGCGATCTTGAACACCGAGTCGCTGCCGGCCCTCGGTGGCGGCGCTGCGGCTCCTCCGGCGGTGGTTTGCCCGGACGAGTCGGCCTGACGCCTTCAGGGACCACCGTCGCAGGCGGTGGCCGAGCGGGGGGTGGAGTCCGAGGCGCGGCCCCAGTCGGAGCTTCCGCAGGCGTTGGCCGCGCGGACCAGGTAGTGGAAGCCGTCCCCCGGTGGCGGCGTCGCGGGATCGCTTGTCGCAGCCTCGGTCAGTTCCGCGGCCAGGCAGGTGGCATCGTCGACGCCTCCCCGGGCCCGCAGGTCGGTCAGTGTGCCGCGCAGCAGGTCATAAGTCGTGCCGTCTCCCGCCCCATAAGACTGGTCGTCCCAGCGCAGGGTCGCGGCGTCGTCGAAATCCAGGCCGGTGACTTCCACCGGGGCGGCGAAGGCGCCGCCATCGCCCGGTGCGCAGTCGCAGGCGTCGGCCACCTTGTCGCCGTCGCCGTTGGGCAGGTCGAGGGCCGCGTCGGCCCGGACGATGCCCCACCCGGAGATGTAGTTGGGGTAGGTGGTGTGGGAGATGCCGCCGCAGTTCTGGGGGAAGAAATTACCCACCGGTGTGCTCGCCGAGCGCTCCACCAGGCACTCGGAGATCTCGAGCAGGCCTTCGAGGCCGGGGGCCGCCGACCAGATCAGCGCGCCGACCCCGGCCACGTGGGGGGCGGCCATGGACGTTCCGCTCCATGAGGCGTAGCCATCCGGCGGTACGGCCGACCGCACACCGTCGCCGGGGGCGGCGATCTGGGGTTTGGCCCGGTTCGAGCCGTCCACCGTCACCGGCCCTCGACTGGAAAACCAGGCGGTGGCCCGGGCCGAGGTCACGGCGGCGACGGTGAAGACGTCGGGAGAGATGGCCGGCGGGTCCTTCACCGTGTTGCAGTTGGGCCCGTCGTTGCCGGCGGCGGCGACCATCCAGATGCCCGCGCGACGCAGCCTGGCCAGGGCCTCGTCGAAGACCTGGGTGTCGCAGCCCTCCGACGGTGGACAACCCCAGGAGTTGTTCACCACTTGGGGGGCCATCTCGGGACGACCGTCGGTGAAGGGATCGCCGCCCGGGGGATAGGGTGCGAGGGTCCATTCCATGCACTCGAGATAGCTCGAGGGGCGCCCTACACCGTGGTCCATGTTGCGGCAGGCGATCCAGCGGGCGCCGGGAGCCACACCCACCTGGTTGCCGGCGCCGTCGTCGCCGACCATGGTGCCCACCGTGTGCGTGCCGTGGCCGTGATCGTCCCAGGGCGCGTCCGAGCCGTCGATGGCGTCGTGCCAGGAGTAGGCGTGGTCCACCCCCTCGCCGGTGCCGCCACGGTACTGGGCGATGATGGCGGGATGGGTCCGCTCGACTCCGGTATCCATCGAGGCGACCACGATACCCTCGCCGTGACTTCCCCAGCGGTTCCACACTTCGACCGCTCCCACCATGGTCACGCCCCATTCCACTCCGTCAGTGGATGCCTCCGGGGCCGGGCCCAGGGGAACCGGTTCCACGGCGCGGACGGCGGGGTCGTCCACCAGCCGGCGGACGTCGGAACGACCGGCGAGAGTTTCGGCCAGCTTCCGGTCGCCCTCCACCAGCAGGGCGTTGACGATGTAGAAAGGCCTGTAGGGAATGCCCCGTGCGTCGAGCCAGGCGCGCAGGGAACGCTGGCTGGTGCCCGCCCGCCGGGTGAGATGGCCGTAGAGTTCCGTGCCTGTCACGCCGGTGGGGACGGGATCTTCCTCGAGCAGGACGAGAAAGGGGGCCGGTCCTTCGTCGAGGCGGGCGGCCAGGGAGGGAGCGATGGTCGCATCCGCCAGGGCGGTGGAGCCGATCAGCGGCAACAGGGCGAGGAGAAGGGCGAGACGACGAGGAATGTGCATTTCAGGCTCCCGTGGGACCTCGTTCAGCAGCTATGGGCGCCTCGGGGCGCACCGTGGGGGGTTGCTCGACTCAACATGTACCACCAAGTGGCGTCCGGTAGAAGGGCAACCCGTCTCGACCCGGTGTGCATCGCGCGCCCGGCGGGCGGCGCCGGGGACCTGAAGCCGAGCGTGGGCGATCCGCTCCGAACGGCCTGGAGCCGCGGAAGTCGGTCCCCGCCCGGGTTCCCGGCCGGAAATCCATTGCCTTGACCCGTTCGGGAGCGTCTAATTCATAGTGGGAGGTTTGCGAGTCATGACAGCATGCGCGGATTCCGGTCGTCGGTGTGCCGTATGCGCGGTGTTCCGTCGCAGGCGTACCCTTCGATGGTGGTGGGCGCTGGGAGCGGTTCTGGCGGCGTGGTTTGCGGCCGGGCCGGCGGCCGCCGGTACCTGGGACGAGGAGCAGACCCTCGAGCACGACGGCATGACGCGCTACTTCCGTGTCTACAGGCCCGATTTCCAGCCTCCGGAGGGCATGCCCCTGCTCTTCGTACTGCATGGTGGCGGTGGCGACATGCGCTCGTTTCTCGACAATGGGACTCACGCCGAATGGCCGGAGATCGCAGACGAGGAAGGTCTGCTGTTGATCGTCCCCAACGGGGTGGATCCTGCGACCGGAGATCCCTCCACCAACGACCAGAACTGGAATGACTGCCGGGCCGACGGTCCCCGAGTCGAAACCGGGGCGGACGACGTGGGTTTCATCAGCGCCCTGATTGACTGGGCCGACGCGCGCTACCCGATCGACCCGCAGCGGGTCTATGCCACGGGTTCGTCCAATGGCGGCCTGATGAGCTACCGGCTGGCCTTCGAGCTTTCCGAACGCATCGCCGCCATCGCGCCGTTCATCGCCAACCTTCCGGCGGTCAGCGAATGCGCCGATCCCCGGCACCCGATCTCCGTTTTCATCTGTAACGGCGACGGCGAGGAGACCTACATGCCCTGGGACGGGGGCTGCGTAGTGGACAAGGTGGAATGTGAACGCGGCCGCGTGATCTCCGCCGAGGCGACCCGGGAGTACTGGATCGCTCACAACCTCACCGAAGCCGGTCCCGGGGAGTTCACCGCCTACGACGACCTCGACCCCGATGACGGCACCACCGCCGAGAGCACCCTCTACCGCCGCGGCTACGAGGGGGCGGAGGTGGCGTTCTACCGCATTCGCAACGGGGGGCACGTCACCCCCTCCATCGATCACCCCCGCTCGCGGCTCGTCCTGCAACTCCTCGGTCTCGGCTTGCAGAACCACGACATCGAGGGTTCCCGCCAGGCCTGGGCCTTTCTCTCCCGCCAGCGCCTCAGCGGGCAGGGGCAGGGCACGGCCCCCGGCGTGGCCGGGCTGTTGCGGCTACGGCGGGAGGGACCGGAATCGTTGCGGCTGGAGTGGGCCGGCGACTGCGGCGACGGCAGCGAGTACGGCATCTATCGCGGTGACCTGCGGGCGGGTTACGACTCGCTGGTCTCCGAACGCTGTTCGCTGGTCGACCGGCAGGCGGTGATCCCCGCCGGGGCCGGCGGGGCGGATTTCTTCCTGGTGGTGCCGGCGGGCCCGGAGGGGGAAGGCAGCTACGGGTTCGATGCCGCCGGCCAGCCCCGGGAACCCGCCGCAGCGCCTTGCGCGCCCCTGGCGACACCCGATAGTTGCGCTCGCTGAGCTGGAACCCGAGGTCGGACGCTCGAGCCGCGGGCGAGAGTCCCGACCCGGCGGCGCGTTCGGCCCGGATGCGGGGCCGGTGCAAACGGGGGGGCGGCCCGAAGGCCGCCCCCGTGGGTCGATTCGTCGCTGCGTCGAAATCAGCGGCGGGATTCGATGGACTGCAGCTGCAGAGATCCGAAATGGTCGCCCTGGAGCAAGGGCTCCTCGCAGGAGGTGTGGATCTTGATCCCCTGCAGGCGCTCGCCGGTGGTCGCGTCGATGACCTGGAAGACCAGGTTGTTGGGCAGCTTACGCTTGTGCTTGCGCTCCCGCTTGCGCTTGGCCCGCTTGCCGCATTCTTTCGGTGCCGGGGCGAGGTCGCCGTAGCCCAGGGTCAGGGTGTCCCCGATCCGGACATCGTCGAAGACGAAGAGCTTGCGGCCCTTCTTGTTGCGGACCTTGATCTTCACCGGATCGGTCATCAGCGCATCGCCCTTGCAGCGCATCTTGCCGCTCTGATCGTTGGTCGAAGCCTCGCAGCTCTCTCCGGTGTAGGTCAGAGTGATCGACTTGATGCCGCCTTCGCACTCGGGGCCACCGTCATCCGGCGGCTCGGAAAAGGTCTGAGCGGCTGCGACGGATGCCTGACAGTTCCACTCGCCGGTGGCCACGGCGTCGAAACGGGTTTGTTTCCAGGTCGTGGTATCGGCGGTGAAGGTGATCGATTCACCGGGTGCGAGGTTGGCTACGTAACCCACTTCGCCGAGCAGATCGTCGTTGACCGTCAGCTCTCCGGTGTCACCGTCGCCGTTGTTGGTCACCGTGTAGTTGATGGTGGTCGCCGTGCGCAGATCCCGCGCGGTGCCCCGGGTGGTGTCGTAGGCCAGTGCGAGCAGGCTGCCGAACTGATCGCCGATGTTGAATTTCTTTTCGCACTTGAGGCGAATCTTGTTGGTCTCGAGGGATGCCCCGAGACTGTCGAAGATCTCGAGATGGACGACGCGGCCGAGATGGTCGAGGCCCGCCCGGCGGGCGTCGAAGGTGACCACGTCGCCGAGCCTCACCCCTTCCACGCTGCCGATCAGGGTGCCGTCGGCGCGGGTCATCTCGATCCGCACGTTCTCCTCGAAGGCCGCGGCGCCGGTGCAATGGGCGTCGTGAGCCTGCTGGTGTGTGCTGGCCTCACAGCCCTGCCCGGTGTATTCGAAGGCAACCTGGGTCAGGGCGCCGTCGCACTCGGTTTCCGGGACGATGACGTCCGGAGGGGTGATCTCCATCGACAGGTCGAGGGCGCACTGCCCCGGCGGTTTGCAGGAGCGATTCATGTGGAGGCCGGCGAAGAAGGTGGTGAAGTTCTGGGGGAACTCGTCGGTGGATTTCTTCTCCAGCATCTGGTGCTGCAGGCAGGCCCAGGTGGCTCCCTGGGGCAGATCGACGAGGGTGGAGAAAACACCGAGCTTCTCGCCCTTGAAGCCGAAATCGGCGTCGATGATCTTGTTCTCTTCGAGCACCTGGTAGAGGTCGACCAGGCTCGTCGGCCTGGGGCCCGAGCCCGTGGCGAACCAGGTGCGTTCCGGGGAGGCGTAGGCGACGCGGGTGCTTCCTGCCAGCTGGTGAACATCTTCGAGGACGCCCCCGATGCCGAGGCTGATGGTTCCCTGCACCTGGCAGCCGAGAGCCTGGAAATCGAAGCAGAAGACGTCGCTGTTGGCCTGTTCGGAGTAGTCGAAAGTTCTGGCCCAGCGGTCGTAGTTGGCCACATCGGCCCCCTGGAGGCCGATGGCTTCCCAATCCCCTTCGCCGGGAACCACCTGGTACATCACCACCATCACCACGCCGTGCTGTACACGGTAGGGGCGGGCGTTGTTCACGACGTCGTTGAAATTCGTGATCGAGAAAGTGTTGATACCCGCGGCCAGGGCGTAGAGCGGCACGTCGGCCCGTGAGACGACCTCGCCGCCCTTGGTGGCCGCCTCGTCCGGCGGGACCACGTAGCGGCGCCCGATCTCGATGCCCGCCAGGGCGAGGGGCGCGGCGAGTGCGCCGCCGCTGAGGGTTATTTCCGGATCCGGATTGCCGGCTTCGGTGGTTTCGCCGGACCAGTAGAGCCAGGCCGCCAGAGGATCGCCCGGTACGTCGATGTCGAAGGTATGGGCTCCTTCCCCCGTGCCCACGCCGGCGATGGCGATGCGGACCTCGCCCCCACCGATTCGCTCGAATTCCCCCAGAGGCGTGTCAAAGGGGGTTTGGGCCGGTGCGCCGACCATCGCGAGGATGGTGACTCCGGCCAGCGCCAGCATTCTGGCGGCGCTCGAAACGCGGAAAAACTTCATGACTTCCTCTCCTCCCATATCCCGCCTCGCGGTTGCTGCACGTCGCCGGCATGCATCCAGAAGGCTGAAAAGACCACGGGCGGGAATGAACCCGATGCACTGAAATCGACAAAATGAGAATGACTCCGGCGAAAGCCTCCCTTGCCTTCTCGCCGGCACAGGGGCCACGACCGTGCGAACGAACGGCGCGAACGCACGGCCCGGCCCCCCCCTTGCTGGATCCTCCGCAGCTAGCAGGTACGACGAAACCACGGAAAGGAGAAGTGGAAAAAGGCCGGAAATCGGTGGGAACGATGCCGCCGGTGAGAACGATGCCTGGGGATCCTGAGGACGGTGCCCCTGAGGACGGTGCCGCTGCCGCGCCGGGTCAGTGGAGATGGAGAGTCCAGGAAAAGCGCGTGCGGATCTCGGTGTTCTCGCGCCGACGGTGGGCCTCGCAGCCGCCGTAGATCCGGCCGAGGCTCTTGGAGGGGGCTGCGCGAAAGCACTGTGCTGTCCGGGGGAGCGTCGCACGGAAAGCGCTGTCGGGCCCGGCGACCAGGTACTCAGCGCTCGTGACGAGATCGCCGCTTCGCGGGGAAGACCGGGTCGAGGGGGCGTCGCTCGCCGCCTGGCAGGTCGCCGTTCCCGTCCACCCGAGACGAGTGCGCCAGCGGGGCGGCCGGATTTCCAGGATACGGTCGTCGGCGTCGCCGGTGGTGACCACCAACAGGCGCGGGGCGAAGGGATCGGCTGCCGGCGGGCGGTCCGCGATCCGGCCCCGCTGTCGCTGGGCGCAGGTTTTGCGCTGCAGGGGCCGATCAGGACAGAAGGCGGTCAGCGAGGAGGATCGGCGACGGGAGAACTCGGCCCCGACCCACCAACCGCGGGTGACCGGAAACGAGCGGAAGACGTGGCCCGAATCCACGACCTCGGCCTCAGGGTTCGGGCCCAGCTCGAGGATCAGCCGGGCGCGTCGGGTCTCGTCGAACGCGACCGAGCGACGGAGACGGCAATCGGCTCTCGGTGCGGCTGTCGGATCGGCCCGGCTGCGCCGGGAGTCGATCGAGATCTCGAGCCAGGATCCGAGGCAGCTCGTGTTGACGCGCAGGATTTCCAGCGGTGGGGCATCCGCCGCCGGGGCTGCCGGCGTGATGCTGAACACGTCCACCACCGCCGTCGAGCAGGCGGGTGGCCGATAGTCCTCGAGGAGGACCGGGTCGGGGCCGGCCCGGAGGACGAGCTTGCGCCGCGGGCCCCGGGCGGTCGCGAAGGTGCCGTGGCGGGTGCGGACCGTCAGCGGCATGCCCGCCGGCAGCGGCTGGTGATCGAGGTCGGCGAGTCCCGCCAGCCGCAGGGGCATCGAGTCCTCGAGCAGGTGTCCGAAAGTGATCGTTCGGCGTCGCCGGAGGCGTTGCACCAGGTTCTCGAGACCCGGGGGAGGCCAGGGGCCTTCCGCCGGTTCGGGGCTCCATTCGCCGTGGAACAGGTTGTCGGGAGCTTCGAGGACGGTGCTCCGCCAGGCTACCGGGGAGTGGGGTGGGGGCAGATAGCGATCGTCCGGTGGCGGGGGGGCGATCCACGCCACCGTCCAGGTTCCCGTGGCGTACTCGGCTCCGCTGGCCGTGGCGACCAGGGTGAAGGTGTAGCGCAGCAACCCCCGGGCCTCGACGACTTCGATGCGGCGCGAGAGCCACCTGCCTGCCCGGGGAGCGCTCAGGTGCAGGACGGGAGTTCTCAGCCGGACGGGCTCCACCTCCAGGCGGCCGCGCAACTCGTAGTGGGTGTCGCCCTCGTCTGCCGAGGCGTCGGCGGGAGGCCCGAGGATCACTTGCGCCCCCGGCCAACGCTCCGCCAGGGCCTGCCGCCGGGCCGGTTGCCAGAATGCGCTGGTCAGGCGCCGGCTCCAGCTGCGCAGTTCCGCCGGGAGGGGATGGGCCGCCCGCACGGGCAACAGGTGGATCACGGGCCCCGCCTCGACGTGGGCGATGCCGGAAAACAAGATGAGCAGGAGCACGGCGATCCTCGTCACGAGCGGGATCCTTCTTGTGGTGGGACGCCTCGGCCCACGCCCATGGTCGCCGGGACCGGCAAGGCTGTCGAATGCCTTCCCGGTGCGGTCAGGGGCCGGCGGGAGGTCTGGGGGCGTCCCGCCGGTGTGAGCGCGGCTGGGTCCCGGGGCCCAGCTCTCGCTCGAGTCGGAGCCGATCCAGTTGCGGGCGACGAGCGAGGTACTGGTGGGTGGAGGCGATGAAGTCGTCGAAGGCGGCGCGGACCCGGCGGCCGGCCTGGTCGGCGCAGCGCCGGTAGGTCTCTTCCATGTCCAGTGGCCAGGCCCAGGTGGCGGGGTGGATCAGCGCGTGGATGCGTTGACGCACGCCGAGCTCCTGCTCGAGGCTGGCGCCGCGCCAGCGAAAGCCGCTGTCGGAGATGTAGTGCAGGTTCCGGGTCAGGTGGGGGCTGTAGGCGTCGACGAGACGTCGGCTGATGCCCCGCAGCACTTCGCTGGAAGCCGGCCGGTGCTGGGAGACCGAGCGGATACGGATGCCGAGCAGGGCCTCGAGGGCGCGGGTATCCCGGCCGATGCCCTCGAGCGGTTCGATCCCCCGCCTGCGAAAGAACTCCACGTCGTAGTGCAGCCCCACTTCGAAGCCCAGGTCGACGATCTTCCGAAGGGCGTCGATGTGCGGCGGGGCGCCGGGGTGGTAGAACGGAGAGTGCAGCAGCACGAAGTACGAGGAACGGACTCCCAGAGCGTGCTCGAGTCGCGCCATCTCGAGGGCACAGACGGGGCTGACGTCGATATCGTGGCGCAGGAGCAGGATTCTCGGCCGCGGGGGCAGACGATCGCGGAGTTCGGAGACCATGGGGAAGGCATAGCCCATGCGGCGGGCCCGGGTAAGCAGCCGCTCGTAGCTGTCGAGGCTCATCTCCCTGCCGCGCTGGGGCGGTCTACCTTTCGCGTCGTGCATCAGAGCCACCCTCCCGAATAGCGCCAGGGGCCCGGTTCGAAGCGGATCCCCCGTTTGCGGAAGTATTCCCGGACACTTTCACCGAAGGCCGTGGCCTGCCCACGGGCCCTTCGCGGCAGCAACTCGAGGAGCAGGCCGTCGCCGGGACTCGCGTCCGAGCCTTCGAGGACCACGTAGACCTTGTCGCTGGCGGGGTCTCCCGGCGGGAGCTGGTCTGCGCGATCGGCGTAGAGCAGTTCATGGAGCCGTCCCTCGCGCCGGATGCGGAGGCCTCCTCCGCCGTCGATCCTCTCCACCCGTTCTCCCCGGGCTGCGAGCAGACGTCCGAACTCTTCCACCATCTCGCGGGCCAGTTCTCTCCGGCGGGCGGCGCTGACCGGGCGGCGGGCCTCGGCGACGACCCGCGCGGGAACCCCCATGGCCAGCTTGCCGGCCGGCACCGGGGCCAGAACGTAGGAGCCCGAGCCGACGATCGCTTCCCTGCCGATGCGAACCCCGGCATAGAGGGTGCAGCCCATGCCGACCTGGCAACGATCTTCGAGGATCACCGGGGCAAAGCGGTTCTCGAAGCCCTCCAGGGGGGAATGGCCGATGTTGTGGGTGACGATGATCGATCTCATGGTGAGAAAGACCTCGCGCCCGAGCAGCACGGCACGGCAAACGTTGATGAAGACCTCGTCACCGATGAAGGTCAGGTTTCCGGCGGCGAAGACCGCCCAGGGATCCCGATGGCCGCCGCCCCCGATGGTGATCCCCCGGCCGGCGTGGACGTTGTCCCCGAAAACCGCGCAGCGGGCCCTGACGGTCAGCCCCGGGCCGAAGTGACTGAGGGCGCCGATGGCAAGCTGCTCGGCGCAGTCGGCCGTGGTCTCGGCGCCGATGCGGCTGCCGGGGCCGATGACCAGGCGGGGGGCGATCAGCAGGCTGCCCGGGCCGAGGTGGACATCCTCGGCGATGGCGGCGCCGTGCTTGCGGTAGGCCTGGAGCTTCTCTCCGGGATGCAGGCGGCGGAATCTCTCGCCCTCCTCCCGCAGGCGGGAGAGAAAGACGGGGTCGAGCCGGCCGTGATCGTCCTGTCCCAGGCCCGGTGGCAGAGAAACCGCCTCGAGGTCGATGTCGGCGAGGGCCGGGTGGGGCGGGGCGGCCTGCCGGCGGGAGCGCGCCATGTGCCGGCGGACCTCTTTTTCGGTGATGAAGCCGTGTTCACGAATCGCGGTGGGATCGATGCCCGCCTCTTCGATCAACCTTGCCGCCGCACGGCTGATCTGCAGGCCGGCGGTTTCGGCGGCCCCCCCGGTTTCCCGGGTGTCCTCCGGGTCGGGCGAGTCTTCACCGGCTTCGAGGATCCATCCCAGGGTGGTGCCGAAGGCGATCTCGCTGCCCTCCGGGTAGCGGTGGCGGAGGATACCGGGCTGCGGGGCGACCATGTCGATGGTGGCCTTGGTCGTTTCCAGCACGCAGATCCGCTGGTGGCGCTGCACCGTTTCGCCGTCCGCCACCAGCCAGGCCACCAGGGTGGCGCTTTCGGAGTTGGCGTCCTCGCGCTCGAGGAAGAGGCGTTGCATGACTAGCTCTCCGCCCCGGCGGCTGCCAGGCAGGCGTGGAGGATCTCTTCGACCTGGGGCAGCACGGCGTCTTCCAGGTGCCGGGCGGCGGGAATCACCCGGTCTCGGGCCGCCACACGCTTTACGGGGCCCCGCAGTGCGGCGAAGGCCTCCTCCTGGACCCGGGCCACGATTTCTGCTCCCACACCGGCGCTGAGGGTGCCCTCCTCGGCGACCACCAGCGCTCCGGTGCGGCGCACCGAAGCGAGCAGAGGGGCTGGATCGAGGGGAGCGAGGCGGGAGAGGACGACCACCTCCACCATCTTCTCGTACTCGATGGCCGCTTCCCGGGCCGCCTGGTGGGCGAGGTGCGCCATGCCGCCCCAGGTGGCCAGCGTCACTGCGCCGCGCCCGGCGGCACGCAGGGTCACGGCGGGAAAGGGGCCGGGCTCTCTTCCCAGGTGAAGGGGCCGAGTCGACCCTCGGCGCCGCGCTGGGGACTGCGGCCGTAGAGCAGCTTGTTCTCGATGAAGAACACCGGGTCGTCGCAGGCGATGGCCGCCAGCAGCATGTCCCGGAGGTCATGGTATTCGCTGGCCGCCACCACCGTCAGGCCCGGGATGCCCACCAGCAGCTTTTCGAGGGACTGGCTGTGAGTCGGCCCGTAGCCCCGGCGCCCACCCATGGGGGTGCGCACCACCAGGGGGACGCGCACCTGCTCGTCGTACATCTCCCGGAACTTGGCGATGTGGTTGATCACCTGGTCGAGTCCCAGGGTGATGAAATCGCCGAACATGATCTCGAGTACCGGTCGCCGGCCCCGGAGCGCCAGCCCCGCGCTGACCCCGAACAGGGCCGCTTCGCTGATCGGGGTGGAGAGCACCCGTTCCGGCCAGCGGGTGCTGAGCCCCCGGGTGACGCGAAAAGCGCCGCCATAGGGATCGGCCAGGTCCTCGCCGAGCAGCAGGACGTCTTCCCAGCGCTCGAGGGCCTCGGCCAGGGTCTCGTTGAGCACCTGCGCGCATCGCACGGTCATGGCGCGCCTCCGGTCGCCGCAAGGGCGGTCGCCAGCCGCTGCTCGCAGTCCGCCTCGATGGCCTGGCGCCGCCGGGGATCGAGGGTGGCGGCGAGTCGGGGCAGGGGGTCCCGCTTCCGCAGGGCGTCGATCTCTGCACGGCTGCGGGGGTCGTCGCCCTTGCTGTGGGGACCGAGGCGCTGGGTGTGGATCAGCAGGCCGCAGGGTCGGGAGGTCTCCCGAACGCGGGCGACGGCTTGGGAGGCCGCGGCGTCCAGGGTGAAGACGTCGTTCCCCTCGACGCTGTCGCAGGGGATGCCGAAGGCTTCCATGCGGCCCTCTATCGAGCCTGCCAGGGCCCGGTGGGTGGGAGTGGATTGGGCCCAGCCGTTGGCCTCGACGACCACCAGCAGCGGTGCCGCCCAGAGGGCGGCGATGTTGAGGGACTCGTAGACCACGCCCTGGCCCAGGGTGCCGTCGCCGATGAAGACGGTGACGATGGCGCCCGATCCGCGGCGCTTTTCCGCCAGCGCCATTCCCGTGGCCAGGGGGACGATGCCGCCCTGGATGCCGTTGGTATAGAAGTTGGGTGCGCAGAGGTGCTGGCTGCCACCCCGGCCCGAGCAGAGGCCGTCCCGCCGGCCCCGGATCTCCGCCAGCAATCCTTCCACGTCCCCCGTCCGGGCCAGGTAGTGTCCATGGCAGCGGTGATTGCTGACGACCACGTCCCGTTCCTGGAGGTGGGCCGCGAGGGCTACCGCGTTGGCCTCCTGGCCCAGGCAGGTGTGGGTCGTTCCGCTGAGTTTGCCGGCGGCGAAGAGGTCGAGCAGAAGCTCCTCGAACCGCCGGATGAGGTAGATCCCCCGGTAGAACGCCTCCCCGCAATGCCCCGTTGCGCCACCACGGCTCCCCTCCGTGGCGGCGATCTCCCGCCGGTCCAACAACCCTCCCGTTTGCTGGGGCTTGGGGCCGGATGGCGGTCCCAAGTGAGCGCAAGGTACGGCGAAAGGCGACTGGGGGCAACGGGAATGGATACCCGCCGTAGTCCGGCTCGGCTTGCGTCTGGCTTGGGCTTTACGAGGGTTTCGGGAAGGTTCGAAAGCGACCGGAAGGGTCTGATTCATCCTGCCTGGGGGCCGGGGCTCTGCCCTTGACAAAATTTTTACTATCGGGTCGACTTGGCTTCCCCGCGGGTTCCGGAGCAGGCGCCGGTGGCGGGGAGAGTGTTTTTCAACAGGGAGGAAATCGAGGATGCTTAGAGAAAACAAGGCGAAGCATTTCCGCCTCGCCGTAGGGGTCGGGGTCGCAGTTCTGGGTTTTGGAAGCAGCCTGGTCGTGGCGGCGGAGGCCGGAGACGTCATCTCCCGCTACAGGCAGCTGCAAGCCAGCCACCTCATCGAGGCACGGTCCGTTGTCAACGAGGCCAGCTTCGGCCTGTTCTCCACGACCATCGATCAGATCAACGATCCGACCCGGCTGGCGGATATCCAGCGCGACGAACCGACTCCTGTGCTGGGTCGGCCCGGCAGCGGAGGGGACGGCACGCCGCGGATCCTCTTCACGGGTCTCGCCAACCGGGCGGAAGTCCATGCCTTCCAGGTGGGCGGCATCTACGGGATGGAGAGCGGAAACCTGGCGGGCTACCTGGCTTGGCGCGAATCGAACAGTGACAGCCGCCATGACTCCGGAAGCTCGTACTTCAATGGCAACCAGGCCGACGCCAGCGCGACCGAGTTGATGCTGGCCTGGGGACAGCGGGGTGAAACCTCCAACTGGGGCGTGACAGGGAGCTATCTCAGCGGCGACAGGGGGAACACAATCTCCGACACGTCCTCCGTGTTCTGGGATCAGTCCGAGGCGAGCCGTTACGCCGTCTCCGGTGCTTTTCAGAACCATGCTCGTGAAGACTTCACCTGGACCGTGAGCGGAAACGTCGCTTCCGGCGACATGATCGACGACGGAGGCTGGCGGAACAGTCTGGTTTTCAACCGTTTGCGGTGGGATTTCGATACTTTCACGTGGGGCGGCGGTGTCCGGCTCAACTGGTACCAGGAGGGTGACCATCCTGGTGCGTTCGAAGTGGTGGGCTCCTACGACTCCATGACGGGTGACCTGAACCACCCGACGATCTTCATGCGGTCCAACGGGGTCCAGTATGACGAGACCGCCACGAGAGACGATTTCTCGGCGTCGAACGCCACGCTCGGGTTGCGGTGGCAAAAACAGCTTGCCGGCGGCGTCGACTTCGGCGCCGGCTTCATGTGGGATAGCTACGAGATCGACGCCGACTTCGCCGGCAACGTGACCGATACAGCCTACACGCCGGCCGCCCTGGGTCGTTTTGTCACCCAGGCCAGTATGGAAGGGGATACCCTTTCCATTCCCACCTCCGTACGCGCCGGGATCGGCGAGAAGTGGACCGTGGTCGTCGGAGCCGAGTTCTGGAGAAGCGAGGTCGATATAAAGACCTACGACCTGTACCCCTCGGTGCCGGTTTCGGAAGACCGGCTCCGGTCCCATCGGAGCGACACGGGAACCGACTACGCCATGGCGCTGCGCTATCAGCACGGCGAGAGCGTGACCGCTGAGCTGGGGTTCCATTCCGGCTCCTATGTCGGCGCCAGGCACACCCTTCAAACGTCGGAAGTCACGTTCCTGGTCGGGGTTTCTTACTGATAGGAAAGCCTTTTCCAGTCGGTTGAGGCGGACTCTTCGGGGGACGGCTTTCGGGCCGTCCCCTCGGCTTCGACAGGTGCGGAGGGGCTCGGCGACCTGGGGCCGGGCGGCGTCTCTCAGGCTCCGGTCGGCGGGAACGACCTGTTCCGGGCCCGCGGCTGCTGATCGCATCCCGCCCCGAAGGCCTTGGCCCCGGCGCTGTCGGGGGGCGAGGATGGCCGCAAACCGGGGCAGGGGGGCGCGTTTGCGCCGGGCGACGATCTTCCTCCGGTCCTGTTCCCTCCCCCTGTTTGCCGGCGAGGCAGGCGCATGGCGCCCCTCTCGAGCCCCGGTTGCGGTGAAATGAAAGGCGATGGCGGGCGGCGGGTGGGTGCCCTCGCCTCTCCCGCCTCTCCCCGCCCCCCGGATTTTCGCCCCGTTTGCGCTTTCCGGGTGTTCGTAACGATTCGAAGTCCTTTCCGAGTGATTGCCTAATTCCCCGGGCGACCGATTGAGTTCTTGACAAACTGCCTGGCGCGGTTATTTTTTGCACTCCGGTCGAGTTTGTTGCCGGTCAATACCCGCGAATCTCGCGGATTGCAGGATGTCTTGCGGTGTCCTGTCCTAGGAGGAATGGAGTCATGTTCGGAAAAAGAAGGGCGGAATGGGCCCGACTCGCTGCGGCGGTCGGGGTGACAGTCTTGGTTTGCGGGAGCAGCCTGGTCGTGGCGGCGGATGCTTCGAGCGCGGTGATCCTGTACAACTCCATGCAGGCCGGCCATCTCATCGAGGCGCGGTCCGTGTTCAACGAAGCGAGCTTCGGTCTGTTCTCTTCGACCATCGATCAGATCAACGATCCGACCCGGCTGGCGGATATCCAGCGCGACGAGTTGACTCCTGTGCTGGGTCGGCCCAGCAGCGGAGGGGACGGCACGCCGCGGATCCTCTTCACAGGTCTCGCCAACCGGGCGGATGTCAATTCCTTCCAGGCGGGTGGCATCTACGGGATGGAGAACGGGAACCTGGCGGGCTATCTGGCCTGGCAAGACTTCAGCTCCGACTCTGACGTCGATTTCGGCAGTTCTTTTTCAAGTCGCAACCATAGCGAGGCCAGCGCGACCGAGCTGCTGCTGGGCTGGGGGCAGCAGGGCGAAAACTCCAACTGGGGCGTGACAGGGGGGTACCTCAGTCGTGACAGCAGTGCTTTGAGCTCCTCGACGAGTTCGGCCGCGAACCAGTTCGAGACGAACTACTTCACTTTCTCCGGCGCCTATCAAGATCACAGCCGGGAAGACTTCTCCTGGACTGTGAGCGGACACGTCGCTTCCGGCGACATGTTCTCCGAAAGCGTCGCCGCCAGCTCCAGTTTCTTCAGCCGCACAATATGGGATTTCGACAACTTCAGCTGGGGTGGCGACGTCCGGCTCAACTGGTACCAGGGTGGTGACCACCCCAGCGCAGTCGAGTTTCTGGGCTCCTATTCTTCGCTGTCCGGCGATCTGAGCCGCCCGATGATCTACATGGAACAGAGCGGGGGGAACGATTACGACGAGACGGTGACACGGGACGACTTTTCCGCGTGGAACGCCATGCTCGGGATGCGGTGGCAAAAGCAGCTCGCCGACGGCGTCGACTTCGGCGTCGGCTTCACGTGGGAGTGTTACGAGATCGACGCCGACTTCGCCGGCGATGTGACCGATACATTCTACGCACCGCCCGAAATCGGTGGTTTTTCCACCCGCTCCAAGGTGGAAGGCGAAAGGCAGTCCATCCCCACCTCCGTGCGTGCCCGGATCGGCGAGAAGTGGACGGTAGTCGCCGGGGCCGAGTTCTGGAGGAACGACTACGACAGGGTGGACGACAACATGTTTGCCGTGTCGCCTTCGGCGACCACGGAAGGCCGGATCCAGCAGAGTACGGTCTCCACGGGAACCGACTACGCCATGGCTTTCCGCTATCAGCACAGCGACAGGGCGACCGCAGAGTTGGGATTCCGTTCCGAATACTATGTCAACAGCCTGCATGCCCTCAACATTTCGATAGTCACTCTCCTGATCGGGCTTTCTTACTGATTGGGAAACCTGTGGCCGGACGGCCGAGGATGACTTTCGGGGGGGCGGTCTGCGGGCCGTCCCCCCGCCTTGACAGGCACCGGACTCTTTGACGTCCGTGGCCATCAGGCGCTAACCTAGCCACGAAAGACAGTGCTTGGCCTTCGGCTCTCGTGCGGGAGGCAGCGACAGTCCGAGGATTGGCATGACCCAGAAAAAGCCCCCCATCAACTGGCCGACGGCCTTGTGGCTGGTCCTGTCCCTGGCCGCCGCCGTGGTCGCGGCGCCTGCCTACGTTCACTTCTACGGTTTTTCGCTCTTCGAATTTCTCGTTTTTTTCGTGATGGCCTATGCCACCGGTCTGAGCATCACCATCGGTTATCACCGCTTGTTCGCCCATCGCAGCTTCGACGCCATTTCACCGGTGGCCGTGATCACCGGGCTGCTGGGCGCGGCCACGTTTCAGAACTCGGTGCTGGACTGGGCCAGCGAGCACCGTTACCACCACAAGTACGTCGACCGCGACGGATTCCCCTACGACCCCTACAACATCAACAGGGGGTTTTTCTATGCCCACATGGGTTGGCTGTTTCGCAACCGCGAACCCAAGCTGCCCCGTGACAACGTGGCCGACCTGGAGCAGAGTCGCTTTCTGGTCTGGCAGGATCGCTGGATCCTGCCCCTGATGATCGGGATGTGCTTCGGCTTTCCGGTCCTTCTGGCCCTGGGCTGGGGCTTGCTGGTCGGCGTCGAGCCGACTCGAGCGGCACTGGCGGGCCTGGTCTTCGGCGGTATCGTGCGGGTGGTGGCCGTGCAGCACGCCACCTTCTTTATCAACAGCCTGTGCCACTACATCGGTCGGCGCCCCTACAACGGGCTGTGCACGGCTCGGGACAGCGGCCTGGTGGCTTTCTTCACCTTCGGTGAGGGCTATCACAACTTCCATCACACCTTCCAGGCCGACTACCGCAACGGCATCCGTGCCTGGCACTTCGATCCGGGCAAGTGGGTGATCTGGCTGCTGGCGCGGCTGGGCCTGGCCTGGAACCTGCGGCGGGTGGCGGAGGAGACGATCCGCATGGCCCGCCTGCGGGAGAAGCGCCGCGATCTCGAGCGCAGCCTCAGCGTTCGGCTGGACGAGATCCGGCACAAGGCCGTCGAACTGATGACCGGTCTCGAAGAGAGCCTCGACGAAATGCATCATCGCTCCCGGGTCCTGTGGTCCGAGTACCGGCGGGTCCAGCAGCAGCGGGGAGCCGAACGCCGCCGCCGCCTGCGGGAGATTCGCCGGGAGTTGCGTTCGCTGCGTCGGGAGTTCCGCAGGCAGTTTCGGGCCTGGGAGGCGGCGTGGCATGCGGCGCGCGCTCAGCTCGCCGCAGCCTGAACGCTCGCCTTGGAACCGGGCCTACGCGCCGCTGCGGAGGGTGGCCAGCGCCCTTTGCCGACCACTGCGGGCAAATTGGAGCAGTCGGCCGGAGAGCGAGCCGGTGAAGAGGGTCACGCGCCGGAACGGCTTCGATGTCACTCCCCAGGCGAGCTTGGCCTGGCTGGCGGGATGGAAGAGTTCCACCCGCCGGTCTCCGGCTTCGAGGGCCGCGCGGAAAGCCGCGGCCTCGACGATCACGCCCGGGCCATACTCTTTGAAGGCTTCGTCGTATCCGGTCTTCAAGGCGTAGTGGGTGTCGCGATGGGCGAGGGAAAGTTCAAAGGCCACGGCACGCCCGCCGGCGCGCAAAAGCTGGATCCTGGCCTGGCCCCGGCGGGCGTAATCCGTCAGCAAGTCGCGGTAGAAGGCCCGGGATGGGGCGTTGGAGTCGATGCCGGTTCCCGCGCGGCCCTGCCAACTCCGGGCCGAGACCGCGAAGCACTCATCGAGAGCCGGGAGCATCTCCCGCAGGTCGCGAACGGCCCGGTTCTCGAGGCCCAACTCCTCTTCCATGCGGCGGGTCTTGTTGCGCAGGGTCTTGCGGCGGTCGCGGCGAAAACCGGCCATCAGCTCCTGCCAGTCTGCGGGCAGGGGGATAGTGGCCGACCCCTCGTCCGGACCGAAGTTGATCCGCGCCCCGTCCTCCTGCCGCCGACGAATCGTGGCCTCGAGGGGGCCGCCGGGCTCGATGTTGTTCAGGCGCACGGCATGCCAGGGCCGATCCCGGTGCAGCAGGTGGTCGACCAGGGCTTCGGCGACGATTTCGCGTGCGTCGGGGCGGGCCAGCAGCCGGGCACCGGGCACATAGCCGTTGCGGGAGAGGTAGAGCAGGGTGGGCACCCGCAGCGGTCCCATCCGGCGCTGGGCGATCATCAGCGGAGCGATGCCGACGCATTCGGAGCCTTGGTGGAAGACCAGCACTTGGAGCTGGTCTTCTCCGAGGCGCTGGCGGCACCAGGCCGAAAGAAAATGGAAGGTGCCGATCACCGATGGTGGATCCGCCTGCTCGAGCTGCCGCCAGGCCTCCCCGATGGAGGCCAGTTCGGCGGGATGGTCGATGATCGACAGTCGCACGCTGCTCTCTCCACCCCGGCACCATGTGCGGGGGCAAAGGCAAAGCTCGGTTCTGCGGTCGCCGTGGGCAAGCTGCCGACAGGTCTTGCCTTTGGTCAAAAACGAAGGATTTTCTGAGCATGTCCGCCACCGCCTGGTCCGCCGACCGTCCCACAGCACAGCTTCCCCTCCTCGAGCCGTCCTGGTGGGCGCGCAATCCCCACTTGCAGACCATCATCGGCGTCAAGGCGCCCGCGCCGGCCATGCCGGGTTCCGAGCAGCAGATCTGGGTCCAGGTGGAGGAGGGCACCGAGGTTCGGCTCAAAGTGGCGGGACCGGGGGCCCGCGCCCGGGGGACGGTGTTGCTGGTCCATGGCATGGGAGGCTCGTCGGACGCTTCGTACCTGTTGCGGCTGGCTCGTTCGGCGGTGCTCGAGCGGTGGAATGCGGCGCGCCTCGATCTGCGGGGCTGCGGCGGCACCGAGGCCCGGGCGCGCAGTCTCCACAACGCGAGCCAGGGCGGTGATCTTGGGCACTGCCTGGCGCGGCTGGAGCGGGAGGGACTGCCCCGGCCCTTCGTCATCGTCGGCTTTTCCCTCGGCGGGGCGTTGGCGCTGAGCTATGCCGGGCGCAGCGGCGGGGACTGCCTGGCGGACCGGATCGTGGCCGCCAACCCGCCGGTCGACGTGGGAGCCTGCGTGGATGCGGTGGACGCTCCGGGCAACGCGCTCTACCGGCGCTACTTCGTCCGCCGCCTGTGTCGGCTGGTGCGGCTGTCCCGGCGCTACATGACCGTTCCGGGTCCCGAGGCATCACCGCGCACGGTGCGCAGCCTGCGGCACTTCGACGAAGTGTTCACCGCGCCGTCGGGAGGCTTCGCCGACGTCGAGGAGTACTACACTCGGGCCAGTGCCGGCCGGGTGATCGACGGCGTGCGGCGGCCGGCGCTGGTGCTCTCGGCCAAGGACGATCCCTTCATCCCCTACCGGATTTTTCCGGGTTGCCACCGGCGAGCACGGGAGTGCGTCGAATTCCTGCACCCCGACTACGGCGGCCACGGGGGCTACTGGCAGGTACGGCGCCCGCGCTTCTGGCTGCTCGAGGTGCTCCTGCGGCAGTTGCGGCTCGCCGCGGGCTGCTAGAATGAGCCGCCGGCGCAGCGAGTGAGTGAGCGGTCGGTGGAGGGAGCGGCATGAACGACCCACGCGCCGAGCCGATCTCGGGAAAAGATACCGGCGCGCGGTGGCAGGGCCTCGACCAGCGCCGCATCTGGGGCAAGCCTCTGCCCGGCATCGCCCGGCGCTTCGATCGTTTTCTCTGCCGCTTTTTTCTGGCCTGCTTCCACTCCCGCCTGCTCGACGTCCAGGGCCTCGAGCACATTCATCCGGACAACGACCCCTTCATCGTGGTGCTCAACCACAATCAGCGGGTGGAGGCCCTGTTGTTGCCCTTGCTGATGATCCACCATCGCAGCGGCCGGATGATCCACTTCCTGACCGACTGGATCTTCTACATCATTCCTGTCGTCGGTTCCTACTACCGGCGCAGCCAGGCGATCATCGTCATGCGCAAGGATGCCAAGTTGCGCGTTTTCAACCGCCTCAAGCCATGGCTCGCCCAGCCGGGCAGCGCCATGGAGCGGGCGATGAAGGTGCTCGCCGAGGGGCGCTCGGTGGGGATCTTCCCCGAGGGAACGATCAATCGCCATCCTACCCGGCTGCTGCGTGGAAGCCCTTCGGCGGCGCGCCTTTCCCTCGAAAGTGGGGCCAGCGTGATTCCCGTGGGCCTTCGCTTCCCCCGCCACGAGGGGGACGGACCCATCGGTGACCTCCAGCCGCTCGAGGTGCACTTCGGCGCTCCCCTGTCGCCGCCGCCGATCGAGGGGCCCCGGGCGAAGGCGGCGGAGGTGCGCCAGTGGCATGCCCGGGTGATGGGAGAGATCGCGCGGCTGTCGGGCAAGAGCTGGCCCGAGTAGCCGCCGCCTCGACGGACTTTGCCGGTGGCGCCGACCTCCCTTCGACGCGAAGGTCGAAGGCGGCGCGGAGAACGCGCCGGCCCGGGTGTTCATGCTCTGCGCAACCCGCCTGAAGACGGCCGCTTGGCGCCATCGTCGCTTCTGCTCTGCGAGTTGGCACGGAAGATGCTCTCCGGAGGGGTGCACTGCCAGGGGACCCGCAGCTAGCCGCTCCCTCGCCCGGCGGTGCGCGAGGGCAGCGATGGAGAGCAAGCCATGAGAAACGAAACGCAGGATCGTTCGAAGAGGAAGTCGCGGCGCCTCCTGCCGACCTTGTTGGTGCTCGCGCTGGCCGCCGCCGGGGTCGGTCCGGTCTGGGCCCAGGCCACCGGTGAGACCCGGCGGGTGGAAGGGCGGGTGATCCAGATCCGCCACGGCATCGAGACGGCGGGCAGTGAGACCGGCACGATGGATCGCATCATGCTCCAGACCCGCGATCGCCAGCGCCTGGAAGTGACTGTGCCGGCCGGCAGCCTGGGGCAGCAGGTGAGGGTCGGTGACCGTGTCCGCGCCCAGGTGCGCGCTATGGATGGCCAGGGTACCGCCCTCGAGGCCCGGACCCTGCAGGTGCGGCGCACCGGACAGACCCTCCGCTTCGGCGAGGGATCGGGTGCGATGGGATCGACCGGGGGCGTGGCGGGAGCCACCGGCGCCCACAGCCCCGGGAACTGTGCCCAGGATCCCGCCTCGTGTGGTTCCGGCGGCATGGGCCAGGGCGTACATGACGGAACGGGACCGGTGGGCAGCGGGCCCCACCAGGGCGGCGCGGGCTCCCATGGCGGCATGGGGGCCGGTTCGGGTGCCGGTATGGGCGCGGGCCGCGGTGGCGCCGCCGGTTCATGCCCGCGGCGCTGATTCCCGGCGGGTATCTGCAACCGCGGAAGGGTAGGATGGGGCCGATGCGCAGGCCCCGTCCTTTCCTTTCCGTCTTCATCCTGTTCGCCGCGGCGGTGGTGCTGGTGGGTTGGGCCCTGGTGGAGGCCCGGCGCCAGCGGCAGGAGGTAGGGCAGGCCCTGGCCGGCCAGGCCGCCTTGCTGGCCAGAAGCCTGGGGCCCGGCCTCGAGGCGGCGGACGCGGCGATGCGGGAGGTGGACCAGCAGATCTTCGCACGGATGCTGGACAACGCCCGGTTGCTCTCCAGGCTGGCGGCGAGTCGGGCCCTGGATGCTGCGGTGCTGGCCGAGCAGGTGGAGGCGGCAGGTCTGGACAGCGCTGCCTGGATCGGCATCGATGGAAGGCCCCTGGCCGTGGCGGGGACCCCGATCGAAGAAGAGGACCTCCAGGCGATGGCCCCGCTGCTGGCCGGTGAGGTGGACGAGATGATCTTCGGCGCCGCCGTGGGGCCGGGGAACGAACATCTGGGAGCGGCGGCCGCCGATCGGGGCGGGATCGTCTTCGTACGGGTGCACGGCGAGTCGGCCCGGACGCTGGTCCGACGCCTGGGGGTCGGTCGCCTGCTGGCCGAACTGGTCGCCGAGCCCGGCGTGCTCTACCTCGAGTACCGGGTGGCGGGGCCGCGGCCGCTGGTGGCCGGGGTCGCCTGGGACGGCGGGCCGATCCCGCCGCAGCCCCTGCCCGGGGGCCAGGGGCTGCGGTTGGTGCGGGGGCGAGAGGTTTTCGAGGTCGACGCTCCCCTGGACCTGATCGCGGGTGAGCGGGGCCGCCTCAGGGTGGGCCTCGACGGTCGGCGGGTGCAGGAGGCGGCGGCCGCCGCCGCCCGCCGAACGATCCTGGTGGCCCTGGCCCTGGTGATGTTCGCCCTGGCCACCGCCGGCCTGGTCTACGTCAGCCGGGCGCGCGCCCTCGAGCGGGCGGACGCCGCCCGTCGCCTGGCGGAAGCCGAACTGGCCAGGCGCCGCTCCGAGCGCCTGGCCGCTGCCGGCGCCCTGACCGCGGGGCTGGCCCACGAGGTGCGCTCGCCGCTCAACGCGATTTCTCTGGCGGCCCAGCGCATCGAGCGTCGCCCGCCGGCGGGCGAGGGCGAATGCGCCGCCTTTGCCGCACGGATTCGCGCGGAAGTGGCACGGCTCGACCGGGTGTTGCGCGAGTTTCTCGAACTGGCCCGGCCCGTGGGTCGCGACCGGGAAAAGCTCGACCTGGCCCGGCTCGCCCGTGGGGTGGTGGAGCTTCTCGAACCCCAGGCCACCGCCAAGGGCGTGAAACTGGCCGAGCCGGAGGGGACGGCGGTGGTCGAGGCGGACGCGGGGGCCATGCGGCGGGCCCTGGTCAACCTGCTGCTCAACGCACTGGAGGCCAGCCCCGCCGGTTCGCAGATCGAAACACGGGTGTTCCGGGAGCGGGACGCAGTGGTGATGGAAGTCCTCGACCGCGGGAGGGGCATCGACCCTGCGGACCGGGAGCGGCTCTTCGATGCCTTCGTCACCACGCGGGCCGACGGCAGTGGGCTGGGCCTTTCCCTGGTGCGGCGGGTGATGGACGAGCACGATGGGAGTTGCGGGCTCGAGCCTCGAGAAGGGGGGGGGACCCGGGCCTGGCTGCGGCTTCCCGCGGGGAACCAAGAGGAGAAGGCATGAGCCTGGAGGCGCGCATTCTGGTGGTCGACGACGATCCCTCCCAGCGGGAGCTGCTGGCCGGATGCCTGCGGGACATGGGAGCCGAGGTGGTGGAGGCCGCCGGCGGTGAGCAGGCGCTCGAAGCGTTGGAGGCGGGGTCGTTCGACCTGCTGCTCACCGATCAGCGTATGCCGGGGATCGATGGCCGGGAACTCTTGCGCCGGGTGCGGGCCCTCGATCCCGGCATCGGGGTGATCCTGGTCACGGCGTACGGCACGGTGGAGCAGGCGGTGGCTTGCCTGAAGGAGGGGGCTGCCGATTACCTGCTCAAACCCGTGGATCTCGATGAGCTGGAAATCGTCATGCGGCGACGGCTCGAGGAGGTGCAGCTCCAGCGGGAGAACCGCCAGTTGCGGCAGCGCTTGGGCGAAATCGAGTCGATCCCCGGCATCATCACGGCCGGCGGACCCATGGCCGAAGTCCTATCCACCGTCGCCCGGGTGGCCCGCTCGGAAGTGCCGGTGCTGATTCTCGGTGAATCGGGTACCGGCAAGGAAGTGGTCGCCCGGGCGATCCACCAGGCCAGTGCGCGGGCCGACGGACCCTTCGTCGCGGTCAACGGTGCGGCTCTCTCGCCGACCCTGCTCGAGAGCGAACTCTTCGGTCATGAGAAGGGAGCCTTCACCGGCGCCGAACGGCAGCGTATCGGGCGCTTCGAAGCCGCCGCGGGAGGCACCCTCTTCCTCGACGAGGTGGGAGAACTGGCGCCGGAGATCCAGGTCAAGCTCCTGCGGGTCCTGCAGCAGAAGGAGATCGAGCGGGTGGGCTCTTCCCGCCCCCTGCCGGTGGACGTGCGACTGATCGCGGCGACCAACAGCGACGTGGTCCGGGCCGTACGGGAGGGGAAGTTCCGGGAAGATTTCTACTACCGGCTGGCGGTGGTCACCATCGATCTGCCGCCCTTGCGTTGCCGCCGGGCGGACATCCCCCTGCTGGTGGAGCACTTCCTCGAGCGCTACGGAGCGGCCGAAGGGCCTCCCAAGCGCTTTTCCCGGGAGGCCATGAGCGCCCTGGTGCGTTACGACTTTCCCGGTAACGTGCGAGAGCTGGAAAACATCGTGCAGCGGGCGCTGGTGCTGGCCCGCGGCTCTCAGATCACCACCGCCGATTTGCCCCCGGCCGTGGCGGCGGCCCCGGCCTCGAGCGTCGCGGGCGGGGAGGAGGGCCTTACCCTTCCCGAGCGTGTGGCGGCCCTCGAGCGCCGGGCCATCGAGCAGGCCCTGGCGGAAACGGAGGGCAATCAATCGCGGGCGGCCGCCCTGCTGGGGATCTCGGAGCGGGCTCTGCGTTACAAACTCGGCAAGTTTCGCGAGGCGCGGGAGTAGGACGAAGGAGGGGCCGGCCCACTCCTCGACCAAATGGTCGACTCGCCGGCCCGGCTTTTCGACGAAAATGTCGGGGATGAGGTCAAACTAGCTCCCTTTGGCCCGTAAATGCCCGCCATGTGCGGCATGGAACTTGCTTTCCAGGGGGTTGGCTTCGCCCCGTGGCGACAGTGGAGAGACTGACGATGATGGTTCGGCGGCACACCTGGTGGGGGCTTCTGGCGCTGGCGACGGTCCTGCTCGGGGCGGGGGCGCCGATGGCCCGGGCTGCGGAGGGTGAACTTTCCTTCTATGGTACGTGGAATTCCGGTGATTACGGCACCGGCATCGATGCCGACAGCCAGGTTTTCACCACGCGCTACGTCTGGGGTGACCTCTTTCAGATAAGGGTTGAATGGTCGGTGATCCGGATGCAGACCTCGACGGAAGTGCTGCAGACCGGTTTTGGCACCATGCCCCTGGGCCAAGGGCATCGTTCCGGGTCGCACATGGGGGGGAGCGGCCATTCGCCGATGGGGGCGACCCTCCCCGCGGCGGCGACGGTGACGACCGACAATTATTGGGAGAGCGGTGTGGGCGATCTTCGGGTCGCCCTCTCCCGCCGTCTCGTCGGGGGCGGCGTCCGTCTCTTTCGTGTCGATGGCGGGGTGGAACTCAAAGTTCCCACGGCGGACGAGACCAGGGGCCTGGGTACCGGGGAGTGGGACCTGCGGATCTTCGCCGGCGGCGCCTATCGATTCTGGTCCGCCACGGGTTTCGCCGGTGTGGGCTATTCCCGGCTCGGGGATCCCGCCTGGGTCGATCTGGAGAACATCTATGACGGCTGGATCGGTGTGGAGACCGATCCTGTCGCCGGCGGCCGCCTGACTGTCAGCGCCTGGCTCGAGGGTCGGCAGGCGGTGGTGGCCGGTGCGGCGGACTACGCCGCGCTGGGCTTGGGGGTCGAGACCACCGGCCGTCGGCGATGGCGGGCGGCGGTGCTCAGGGGGTTGGGTGACGGCGCCCAGGATCTGAGCGTGATCGTGGGACTGGCCTGGGGGCTCAACCCTCCGTCGTGGAACAAGGGGCTCTACCGGTGATCCGTGCTTCCCGCTGGCTGCTTGCAGGGCTGGTCTTGCTGACCGCGGTGGGAGGCGTGCAGGCGCGCCGGAACAAGGGGATGCGCAAGGTGCAGGGCACGGTCGTGGCGGTGCACACGGCTGCCGCGGAAGGTGGGATCGAGGTGCTGGTCGCCACCCTGGAATTGCGTGGCGGCGGAGAGAAGCTCGACGTGTTGCTTGCCCCGCCGGCCTTGCTCGAGCAGGCCGGTTTCACGGTAGAGACGGGCGACGTCCTGCGAGCCCGCGTCTTCTCCGGCGCCGAGGCCGAGGCGGTGCGTGCACAGAAGGTGATGGTGATCAACCGCGGCACGATGATGGTGTTGCGAACCCTGCACGACGCTCCGCTCTGGTCGTCGGGAGGCATGTGGCAGGGTGGAGGGTGCCGCCGGATGCCCGGCGGCGGGGGGCACGGTGGGGGCCCCCGTGGCGGTGGTATGGGCGGCGGCGGTCGCGGTTCGATGCATCGTTGAAATCGAGGGATGGTGAAGGCGGGACATGAAGCGCAGGACGGGTGTGGTTGGACGCGGAGGGGGAGTGCTGCTGCTGCTGGTGATGGCAGCGGTGGCCGTCGGGGCCGGCACGGACGGGACGGGGGTGGATCTCCCCGGCACCCAGCCCTCGGACGGCAGCGGGCATCCCGACTATCCGCCGTTTCGGGATGGTGTCGATCCCGGCATTCTGGACAACCCGGGCACCTGCTCGAACTGTCACGGGGGCTACCGGGACGCGGGACAGAAGATTTACGAGCCCTCCGATAGCTGGGCCGGTTCGCTGATGGCCAACGCCGGGCGCGATCCGCTGTTCTGGGCCGCCCTCGACGTGGCCAACCAAGACGACGTGGATCACCTCGGCGACCTGGGGATCGGGGACCTTTGCCTGCGTTGCCACGCTCCCAAGGGTTGGCTGGAGGGGCGTTCCCACTGCACCACCCCCTGGGGCGCGGAGTTCGACGGCTCGTGCCTGGAGGGTACCCGGGACACCCCCGACAACGACTTCGAGGGTATCCAGTGTCACTTCTGTCATCGCCAGTACGATGCTTCCCAGCCCCCTCCGGGGGAGTTCCTCGATCCCCAGGCGCCTTACACCGAGAACGGCCAGGTCTTCCTGACCACCGATCGTCGGGAGATGCGCGGGCCGTACTCCGACGCGGCGCCTCCGCCGCGGCACACCGCGGCCCTGTCCGAGCTGCACCGCGGAGGCGCTTTCTGCGGCCAGTGCCACAACGTGACCAATCCGGCTCGCAATCGGGTCGATCCGAACACGGGCGCGGACCTGGGCTACCGGATGCCCATCGAGCGGACCTTCGACGAGTGGCGGCAGAGCGAGTTCGGTCGGCCCTCCAGCGCCGATTTCACGAGCTGCCAGCGTTGCCACATGCCTCCCGCGGATGTGGACGGCGACGGCACCACGGATCCGGCTTGGGCCTGCTCCCAGAAACCGTCCCTGCGGGGCGAGAACACCGCCGCCGAGGGACCTGTATTCACCCATTTCTTCCGTGGCGGCGGGAGTTGGATGATCGAAGTGCTCGACGGGGAGTACGGCGCGGCTCTCGGCCGCTCGGCCTCCTACGCCGCTGCCCGGGAACAGGCCCTCGAGCTGTTGCAGCAGGAAACCGCGGACGTGGCCCTGGCCACCCCGGCCAGTGCTCCGGCTGGCGGTGACATCACGGCCACGGTTACCGTCACCAACCGAAGCGGGCACAAGCTGCCCACCGGCTACCCGGAGGGGCGACGACTGTTCCTGCATGTGCAGGCCGGTCCCGACACCGACGGCGACGGCACCCTGGACGCCACGGAGATCACCTTCGAATCGGGAGCCTGGGACCCGACCACCGGCGCGCTGGCCGACGATCCCCAGCTCAAGGTCTACGAGATCGAGGTGGGGGTCTGGAACTTCAACGGCACGGGGCAGTGCGATCTGGTGGACGACGCCACCGGGCGCAAGATGTTCCACTTCGTACTCAACAACTGCGTGGTCAGCGACAACCGTATCCCGCCCAAGGGTTTCACCCCCAGCGACGAGACGGCGCCAGTGGGGGTGACCTACCCGCCCAATCCGGACATCCCCGGCGCCCTGGCCCACTGGGACGAGACCCCCTACACCATCGCCGTGCCCACCGGCTCGAGCGGCGACCTGCTGGTGCGCTCGCGGCTGATGTACCAGACCACCACCGACGAGTACGTGGAGTTTCTGGAGACGGAAAACCGTTCCACCTGCGATCCCTTCGACACCGGCTGCGATCCCACCCGGCCCGATCCCCGCCCCAACCGGGGCGAGAAGATGCGGGCCCTGTGGGACAGTTACGGCCGCTCGGCGCCGGTGACGGTGGGCGAGGCCCTGTCGAGCGTTCCCATCAGTACGACGGCGGCGGTTCCCGGTGAGGCCAGTCCCCGGGACGGGACAGCTCTGCTGAGTACCGGCTGGGACGAGTCGCTGGGCGAGGTGCAGGTCCAATACGGGCCGGCCTGCGAGGCGAGCGATCACAACCTCTACTGGGGCGATCTGGCCCAGGTGTCGACCTATGCCTGGAGCGCGGTGAAGTGCGCGGTGGGCGTCAGCGGTCAGACCACCTTCGCGCCGGGCAGCGGTTCGGTGTTCTACGTGGTGGTGGGCAACGCGGGGGGCGCCGAGGGGTCCTACGGCACCGACAGTGCGGGCAATCAGCGCCCTGAGATGACCACCGCTGGCGGCTGCGAGTGGCCCCAGGACCTGGCGGCCACCTGCCCCTGACCCCCCCCACCGTGGAGCGAACAATGTTGTTCCTGGCTGCCCGGCCGGGGGGGCCTCAGGCCTGCCAGACCTGGTAGCGAGCCGTGGCAGCCAGGCGTCGGGCCCGGGGCAGGGTGCGGCGGACCAGGGCTCCGAGCCTGCCCTGCACCACCAGGGTCAGCCTGCCCCCCCCGTGCAGGTACCGGCGGGAGCGGGTGAGCAGGTGCAGGAGGATGGAGTGGTCCTCCTCCCGCCCGCGGTGCACCGGTGGATTGCTCAGGATCTGGTCGAAGCGCCGCTGGGAAGGCAGGGCCCGCCAGCCGTCGGAGAGCAGCCATTCCGCGTCGGGCACGTTCAGCGCCGCCGCCTCGAGGGCCAGGGCGTCCACCTCGAGGCCGGTGATGGTGGCGGCAGGGCAGAGACGGCGCACCGCTGCGGCGATCATCCCGGCCCCGCAGGCGAAGTCCAGCACGTTTCCTGCGAGGCGCAGGTCTCCCAGCACGGAGCAGAGCAGGGCGGTGCCCTCGTCGAGGCCTCCTCCGGCGAAGACGCCGGGGTAGGAGACAAAGTCCAGGGTCACCTTCCGCTCGCCACCGAGGGGCAGGGCCACGGGTTGCCGCCGTCGCCAGGGCGCGCCGGGGCCGGGATGTTCGGCGGGTCGGGGACGCCGCGCCTCGAAAACGCGCCCGTGGGCCCGGGAGGCGACCGGGCGCACCTGGTCGAAGAAGGCTTCGAGCACGCCGCCGGCGCTGCGGGCTCCCTCGTCGTTGGCCCCCCAGGCCACCAGGCGCCCGCCGGCCTCGAGGGTCGGGCAGAGAAGGTGGAGTTGCATGTCCAGCACGCTTCTGTCCCGGGGCAGGCGCAGGACCACTCCCTGCCAGCGGCCCGCCGGGGGCCAGGGGCGGGCCGGAAGGCCCCCGAAGGCCCAGCGCCACCAGCGCCGGACCCGGGCACCGGCGGCCTCGAGGGCCGGGCCGAGCTGGTCTCCCTCGTCATCCACCACCAGCCATGTCTGACCTTCGAGGGGGACGGTGGTGAGGGCCCCGGCCACGGTACGGGCCAGTTCCCGGTGTTGTTCGAAGGGGCGCCGGCGGCTCATCGGGGGACGCCTCCGTCGGTCGGGCGTGGCAGTGCCAGCACGCCGGCCACCGCCAGCAGGGCGGCGAAGGCCGCGATCTCGAAGGCGCGTACCAGCCCCAGGGTGTCGCCGAGCCGGCCGACCAAGACCAGGGCCGCGGAGCGCAGGGTGAAGCCCAGGGTCATGAAGATCCCGTTGGCCACCGCCGGCCGGGAGCCCGCCGACTCCTGGACCAGGGCCAGCAGGGGCGGATTGGTGGAGAAGGTGAGCAAGCCGAGCAGCACCAGCAGGGGCACCATCAGCCCCGGCCCGCTGCGGGCCAGGCCGAACAGGGCCAGTGGAGAGGCCAGGGCGACGGCGAAGAGGATGCGCCGCCGGCCGATGCGGTCGCTGAGGGTACCGCTCGACAGGGCGCCCACCGCGCCGGCGCCCTGGAGAATCGCCAGGGCCGCGCCGCCAAGCCAGAGCGATCCGCCCCGCTCCACCACGTAGGAGGGGAGGTAGGTGGCCAGGGAGCCGACCAGGAAAGCCCGGCCTCCGATCACCAGGCTCACCGCCGCGAACAGCCGTGCCAGGGGACGCCACGACTCGGCGGGTGCCGCCGCGGCGGCCGTCGCGGCGCGGCGGTGGAGACCCCTGCGGTCCCGGGTGACGAAGGCCAGCAGGGCGGAGGTCAGCAGCCCGAAGGGCATCAGCGCGGTCAGCCCGGCGGGGCCCGCCAGGCCCACCACGGCCAGGGCCAGCAGGGGCCCCACCGTACGTGCTCCCTCGCCGGCCACCATGAACAGGGACATGGCCGTTCCCTTGCGCCCCCCGGCCTCCCGGGCCAGGCGCACGGGAGCGGGGACGTGCCAGAAGGCCGATCCGACACCGGCGATCAGCAGCAGGCCCCCGAGGGCGAGTCGGCTCGGCGCGAGCCCGATCAGGCTCATCGACGCCGCGGCCACGGACGGCGCGGCCACCATCAGCCAGCGGCCCCCGCCCCGGTCGGCGAGGTAGCCCAGCAAGGGGTTGGCCAGGGCGGGAAGCTGGATCAGCGCCGCCAGCCAGCCCGCATCCGCGTAGCTGAGGGCCAGGCGCTCGCGGAGCAGGGGCAACAGGGGCGCGAAGAAGGCGAAGTAGACATCGTGGACGAAATGGCCCCCGGCCACCGCGAACATCGGCAGCCAGCGCACCTTCGCGGCGGGGTCATGGGAGTCGGCAGCGCTCACGTCGGCGTATTGTAGGCGGTCGATGCGCGCGGCTCGAATGGTGTGCTTTCCGGTGGAACGATCTCGAGGCATCGAGCGGATCCCCGGTGCCCGGCGAGTCCCGCCCGGGTCGCGCGGAGCGCGACCCGGGGGCGGGGACTGCCTGTCGACGTGATGGCGCCGCGTCAGGGGCAGGCGTTGGGACTGGATTCGATGCCGGTGTTGCGGCTCTCGTTGGCGGCGGGGTCGCTGGAATAGGTGCCGACACCGGCGCAGCTGCGGGCGCGGTGGAGGTACCAGATCTGGTTGACGGACTCGGTGTTGGTGTCGTCCACCGACAGGGCGGCCAGATCGTTGGCGAGACAGGCGTCGGTGGAGCCGGTGAAGTCGCCTCCGCCGGCGACCAGGGCCGCCAGGTTGCCGCGGACCACGTCGTAGGAGGTGGCGTCGGCGACGGCCTGCCAGGACAGGGTCACGCCGGTCGGGTTGCGGCTGACGGAGAGGTCGGCCACGCCGTTGGGAGTGACCTCGCCCTTGTCCACGACACCGTCGCAGTCGTTGTCGATGCCGTCGAGGCAGATTTCGGCCGCGCCCGGCCAGGTGCTGGACTCCTGGTCGTCGCAGTCGCCGTCGCACTCGCTGTAGCCGTCGCCGTCCGCGTCGTTCCCGCCCGGGGAGAGCAGCCAGCCCCCGAAAGTCACCGCTCCCTGCACGGGGGTCCCGGAGCCCGGGCCGCCCCCCGACGG